>JBILLP010000170.1:0-6913 GCA_044376025.1 Bradymonadia bacterium | reverse complement strand
TCAAGGGTCGAGTCGTCAACCTCGGAGGATCTCTCTACAAGTGATCCATGTTTCAACGGTTTCGAGGGGTAGGGCGCCTCTCCAGCCGGTCCTGGCGTTCGCCTCCGTCACTCACGGTTGCAGTGCGCAGGGTTGCCTTGTCACCCGACGGCTGCTTCACCACCGGCCGGCGCGTCGGGGCGCAGGCAAAGGGTAGCAGTCGTGGCACGCAAACTCGTCATCTCGAAGGCCGCGACCTCTTCGCGTCCCGCACGCGGGGCCGCCGTCGGCGCGATGCGCCGAGCCCGTGACCTCACCTGGGAGGTGGGAGTCTTCGACCTCGCGCTGCTGCCCGGATTCGAGCCCAAGTCCATGCTCCTGATCGCGGTCGATGCGGCATGCGGCGAGATCACCTTTGCAGACGCCTCGACCAGAGACGTCGATGAGAGCCTGCTTCGCCTTGGGCAGCAGGCATCTCTACGGCGCGTGGCCCGGCTCCAGCTGCCGCAACGCCTGATCGCCGCCGCTCGCCGCGCAGGGGTTGTGGCGGGGCTTCATTCCGTCGTGAGCGCGCCGCTCGCTCGCGAAGCGTTCGCCTCGTTCGAGAGGCTGATCGATTCGATGGCCGCCGACAACGCCATGCCGTCACCAGCCCTCCTCGACCTGCTCGCAGACGCCTGGCTCGCCCAGCCCTGGAGCCGTGGGTTCGACGAGTCCACCTTTGTCAGCTTCGAACTCGACGCGAGCGAGCCGCTCCGGGGCAGGATCGGGCTTGCGGGAACGGTCGAGGAACCCGTCGGGTTCGTCGTCCTGCCCGTCGAGTCCGAAGGTGGAGCCAGCGACGCAGTTCGCCTGCCCGACGCGATCGTCATGAACCTCACGACGCCACCTGACGCCGGCTGGCTGGTCGATGCGCTCTCGCGATCGAGGGGATGGAGCGTGCCGGGGCGAACGCCATGGTTGACCGAGATTCGTGGCGAAGATGCTGAGCCGCTGCGCGCAGGCGGCCGCTCCGAGAGGACGGCGCGTGCGGCCCTGGCTGCGCTGCTCGCTGCCCTGCCGGGCCTGTCGTCCGGCAGCCGAGGTCCGGTGATGCGCGACTTCGACGGGGCTGCCCTCACGGCCCGCATCACCGTCGACGGCGAACCCGACGACTTCAGCGAGCAGACCGACTCGTTCATCCTCACGCTCGGCGCGCTCGACCTCTCCGGGACCTTCACCGACTCCGGGGCGCTCATCGCCCGGGCCCGTGCGACCGACCCGGTCGTCGATGAGCTCCCCGAGCTTCTCCTTGCTCCCGACGGCGTCTCTCCCGCTCCCTGCGTCGTCATCGAGGTTCCGAGCGAGGTGCTCGACGCGCTCCTCGGGCTCGAGGTGCGGGACATCCCGGTCGTGCTGCACCAGACCGCCGAAGCCGAACACCCCGCGTTCTCTGCACTGGCCTCACATCCGGGCGACGTGGTGACGCTGGTGAGCTTTGCGGTCCCGGGCGCCGCAACCGGCCTCGCCGACGCGCTCGCCTCGAACGACTGGACCCTGCCGCTGCTGCTGACGGACGCCGAGCGAGCGGCGCCACTCATGCTCCTCGTCGTGTCCCTGCTGCGACCTGGCGAACCCGTCCCGGGCAGCGAGGCTCCCCCGGCGGCCCGGGGGCTCGCGCTCCGCTCCTACCTGGTCACGCGGCTTGACGAACTCGACGAATCGTCCGAGCCGCCGTTCGGTCTTGCCGAACACGGCCACGACGACAGCGGGCCCCGGGCAGCAGAGGGCTGAATCCGGCTAGCGCGGCTCGTCTTCGCTCGTGGGCTGAGCCGGCTCTTGGGGCGCTTCCGCGGTCGTCGCCACCGGGTTCGACCCTGAGTCCACGATCGCTACGGGTCCCGACGAGCGCTGGGCGTGTCGCCGAAGCACCTCAGAGACCGAACGCCTCGACGCCGCGGACTCCAGCGGAGCCTCGCCACTTACCGTCCCGAGGTCGAGGTCGAGGTTGAGGTCGACGTTGAGATCGGGATTGAAGGCGAAGTCGCCCGCGGTCGAGGCAGCCTTGCCCGCAGCGGCACCCGGCGCAGGCGCCGGGCTCACCGCCGCGGCCGCCTTCTGCCGCGGATCCGTCCACGCGGCGTCTTCTTCGAACAGCTCGGCGAGGGCCGCGTGCGACGCTGCGATCACGCCTGAGGGAGGGGTGAGGTTCTGTCCGGCCGTTGGCTCGCCCATCGCGTCGAGCGCGGCGAGCATCTCGTCGTGGCTGAGGATGTGGTGTGACTCCCGTGGCGGCGTTGCCCGGGGCAGTCCGGCGGGAGCCGTCGAATCGACCGGGACGACCGCCTCGTGCGGTCCGGAGTCGAGCCATCGACGATGTGCGGGGCGTACTGCCGGCGCCGGCGCCGCGCCGGGGCGTCCGCCGCTCGGGAGCTGGCTTGCTCCCATCGGCGCCGCGAACGGCTGCTCCGCCGCCGGCCCAGGCTCACGACGCTCGGCTGCACCTGCTTCGGCCGGACCCTCGACCCGCTTCTCCGCGGCCTTGGCCATCGCACGGCGCACCGGGATCGGCACGACTGGCGTTGCCGTGGCCGACATCCGGGTGGCCGGGGACATCGGTAGATCGATGGCCTGAGTATCCGGTGCCGGGGTGCGCTTGACGACACGCAGGTCGCTCCGGGTCGCCTGCAGCTTTCGCAGTGTCCGCTGCGCGGCCGTCATCGGCTCATCGCCCCCGGCAGACGACGGCCCCTCAGCGAGGAGGTTCGGCGATGAACCGCTCGCATCCGGGGCGACGAACGTCGGGGAGGTCACTCTGCGCGGGATGGCCTTGAGCGCGGGTTCCGGCGCCTCCGGAGCCGTCAGTGCCTGCAGGCTCTCTGGAGTGATCGCCCGCACCAGGGTTGGGCGAACCTGGGCCGGCGGCTCGATCCCGACTGCGGTCACCGACGTCTGCGACGGAACCTGCGCGACCGTCTCCGCCGGCAGGCTGACACCCCGGAACGTCCCTGTGGCGCGTTCCTCACGCGCCGGGGCGATTTTCAGGAAGGCGTTCGTACCGCGCACGGACAGGTGCGGTCCGCTGCCAATGGCGCCCTTGAGGAGCGCGACCCGCTTGCGATCCCCGTGCGCCGCCTCGGCAAACTCGGCGGCATCCATCTGCTGCGCGTTGGCGCGTGCGGCCGCCTCCTGCTCCACTTCGCGGGCGCGCTGAAGCTCGATCCGGCGCCGCCGATCCGACTCACCGAACCGGTGGCCGAGCCAGTGGTAGATCACGCCCTCCCGCATGTCTGCCCATCCGGGACCCTGCAGGAAGTCGCGACGCACGGCCTCGAGCAGGGCATCCCCTTCAGGGATGGCGCGCTCGACGTGACCAAACAGGCCCGCCTCGGGCGAACCCGAGGCCAGGTCGATGTCGCGCGGTCGCGTGGCGATCCCGGCCGGGTCGGTGACCAGCCTCACCAGGGGCTGGTGAAAGACCGTCGGGCGAGCGCCGGCTGCAAGCACCACGCCGCGCCAGCCCGACGTCAGCTCCACCAGCGTACCAGCCGGGAAGAGCCTGATGCCGTTCACCAGCAGGTCGAGGCAGATGTGATCGAGCGGGTCGGCCTCGGTCCGCAGCGTCGAGATCGCGGCATCGGCCGTCATCGGCTTGCCCTCGAGCGCGGCACCGGTGATCAGGTCGATCACGCGGCGCGCTGTCGCGACGATTCGGGGCTCTACGAGCTCCGACCACGCATGGACGCCGTGGTCGTTCATGCGGATGCGTGCCTGGCGCGTCACGATCGCCCGAAGCGCCGCATCCCCGCGCAGGCTGCCCAGCCCGAGGACCGCCGCCGCGGCCGCGTCGGGCTCTCGCTGTCGCTCCTCCTCGGTCGGCTCCCCGAGCACCATGTCCAGGTCATCGGACGCCGACCTCGCGCGGGCTCGCCTGCGCGCGGCACCGACCCCACCCATCATCGCCGACATCACGACGCGCGCGACAGTGGCCTCAGAAGCCCCGGTCTGCGCCGTCATCGCAGCCGCGAGCAGCGCGGCGTTCGCGCAGCGCTTCGCCTCGTCGGCGCCGAGCTGAGCCGTCAGGATCACATCGAGGACCGCGGGTCGTTCCGCGTAGTTCACGTGCGCGATCTGCCTCGCTAGCCGCTTGAAGTAGCCCGGGACGATGTACTCATCGTGGCGCACGGACTCGTGGACCTTGCGGATCACGAGCACCGCGAGCGCATAGACCAGCAGCACGCGCTCCAGCGGGTGAAGGCGCTCGTCCTCGATGCCGACGAGCATGCCCGAATCGACCTGCCGGAGGCTGATGTGCGGGCTCACCTGCAGCTCGCCGCCCGGGCCGTCGGCCGGCCTCGGATTGACGAAGAACTGCAGCAGCGCCCTCACATCGGGCGCGTCAGAGCCCCGCCCGATCGAGATGGCGTTGAAGCCACGCTCACCCAGGAAGGCCCCGAACTCCCGCGAGGCCTCGTAGACCTCGCGGTTCGCCTTGAGCAGTTCGCCGTTCACCAGGACGGTGTCACCGTCGTACAGGAGCGACAGTTCGGGGACGCCTGCGTGGCGAAGCTCCTCGATGGCCCCGCGGGCCTCGTCGACGACCATCCTGATGGCGTCGTTGTTGAGCTTGTGAAAGGTGCCGACCCTGAAGAGCCGGTAGAGCTGCCGCACGAGCTGCTGGATCGCGACCGCGCCGAGACGTCCTGCTTCCATGGTTCAGGCACCTCCCTGGGCGGCGAGCCGTGCTGTCAGCTTCTCAACCGCGACGTGTGCCGACTCCTGGAGCTCCTTGGAGTTCCACCAGCGGGGCTTGGCCGCATCGCGCGCCACCTCGAGCGAACGCTGGCTGCGACCCTCCTCGGCGAGCAACTCCACCGCGAGCTTGCGAGAGACGTTCTGTGCGGTGTTCTCGAGCAGCCCGTGCGTGCCGGCGATGTCGATGCAGAGCGACTCCGCCTGCTCCGGAGCGATCGCGAACAGCGTGGTTAGCAGGGCGTGGCGGTCGACCAGCGGCGTCTCGTCGAACGAAGGTGCCTTGATGCGCTGGGCGAGCCGGGGCGCGAGCCCGAAGAGCCGACGGTGGCGCGCGATCTCGTGGGCGCGGACCCGGACGCGGGCGTCGGGGTCGTCGAGCAGCGGGTCGAGCTCGTCGGTCACCTCATGCGGCACCACGCGCGCCCTGACGTCGAGCGCCTCGAGCCGGACCGGGGCCGCGGGATTCAGGTAGGCGGTCCGCAGCGCCTTGAGCGCCGGCCGGTTCGGCTTCAGTGCCAACACACGGACCAGTCCCACTCCGAGGCCCGGGAAGGCCTCCGGGAGCATCTGTGCGAGCTTCTCCTCGCGCCCGTCGACGAACCGGGAGACGTGACGCAGCAGCAGCTCGATCGCCTCAGGCAGCGAACTGTGGCTCGCGGTCTCGAGCAGCGCGTCGAAGCAGCGCTCATCCACCGTGCCCAGCAGCCCGTCGAGTGCGTCGAGCCAGTGCCGCATGGGGATGGTCTCGTCGGCATCCGGCTCCGAGCAGATGCCGCGAAGCACCACCTCCAGCCTCGCCGGTGCCGTCAGGAGCGGTGCCAGGGTCGCGATCCCGGAGCCCTCCGTGTCGTGGCGCCGCAGTCCATCGAAGAAGTCGAGGTAGCCGCGCCAGTCGACCGCGGTCACACGGTCTTCGAGGAACTGCTCGACGTGCGCCACGATGCGCGGAGTGTCCCCATGGAGCCGCGCATCCCGGAGCGCCGCGACGACTGCCTCTGCGAGGTCGTGCAGGTACTCATCGCCCCGCACCTCGATCCGGTCGAAGAGCTGCGAGCGGAGCTCCTCGAGCACCGGCTCGGCGAAGGCGAACGCCGGTGGCCGCGCGCTGACATCGAAGTCCTCGGGACGAACCGCGCTCCGGACGCCGCGGTAGGCGGCCCCGCCGAGCGCCGCGACGCGCTGCTGGATCGTGCCCCGAAGCGTCGCGAGGGCGTCGGTCTGCAGCTCTGACAGTTCGCGGTCGAGGACCTCGAAGTCCTTCAGGTCCTGCAGGATGATCGAGCTGATCAGCCGCCCCTCGATGTGTGGGAACTCGCGGTTCCAGAAGACGGTCGCCATGTCGTCTTCGTCGGCCAGCTCCGTTTCGGGTTCGATCGCGAGCCACCGGAGCCACTCCCGCAGCTCGGCCTCGTCTAGGCCCGAGCGCAGGCTCATCTCGCGAAAGCCGGCGTCGAACAGGCGGTATGGCACCTCGTCGTGCGGAGGGCGCGGCTCCCAGACAGCCTCCTCCTTGAACTCGAACGAGTAGGGCCGGATCGTCCACTTCACGGTCGTGCCCTCCCCGCGGAGCAGCTCCGTCACGGTCTGCACGAGCCCCTGGATGCGGATCTCGGTCTCGCCGTGCTCCCATCCCTGGCGCTGCACCGAGTGCAGGATCTGCTCCACCAGCCTGAAGCTGTCCCTCAGCTTCGTGGCCATCTCCCAGGCTCGGGCGTCGATCGACTCGAGGCTCCCTCGCTGGCTTGCCTGCCGTGCTGCAGCCTCTCCGAGCCACTCGCCCATCGAGCGGAGCGACCCGGCGAGCGCCCCGTGCGAAGCCTGGTCCACGATCCGGGAGAGTTCGTCGCGCAGGTGCTCCATCGAGGGAGGACGCTCGGCCGGAATCATCGAGCAGGCGCGGCGGATACAGCTCGCGAGCGCTTCCGGCGCGACCGAGTAGAGCGCATCCCAGTTGAAGACCTCGTGCCAGCGGCCGCCGTCACCGAGCTGGCGCGGCAGGAGCCCGGTCGCCAGCGAGTAGAGCGTCGTGCCGAGCCCGAACACGTCAGCCGAGCGCGGGCCGGCCTGGCCCCGGGCGCCGTCGATCTCGGGTGCCCGCCACGGCGAGGGTCCCACGATCTCATCGACCGTCGCCACTTCGGCGTCGTCATTGTGCAGCCAAGCGCCCGAAAGGCTCATCACCTTCAGTTGCCCGGTGTGG
>JBILLP010000169.1:0-6997 GCA_044376025.1 Bradymonadia bacterium | reverse complement strand
CGACGAGACCGACTCGGCCGACGACACCGACGCGGCCGACGACACCGACACGGCCGACGATACCGACGCGGCCGACGATACCGACGCGGCCGACGACACCGACACGGCCGACGACACCGACGCGGCCGACGACACCGACGCGGCCGGCGATGCCACGGAGTGCGGTGCCGGCACCTGCCTGCGTGGCGGGACCTGCGACACCGTGACCGGGCTCTGCGCCTGCCCCGAGGGATTCGTCGGTGACCGCTGTGAGTACCCCGTCTGCACGACCAGCGACGACTGCTTTGCGGGCGGCAGCTGCACCGACGGCATCATCGACGGCGTCTCGGTCTGCGAATGCGGACTCCACACGCCTGCCGAGCACTGCGATGACCCGGAGATCGACGCATGTGCGGCGCTCGACTGCGGTCCGAACGGGCTGTGCCAGCACGTCGATGGGGCCTCGGGGTCGCTCGACAACCACCTGACGGCCTACTGCGTCTGCACGCAGTTCGGGTACACCGGTGAGCGCTGCGAGCTGCTGACCGCGGAGTTCTGCAACCTCGCCTGCCAGAACGGCACCTGCGTCGCGTCGGGAGCCGGCGCCGTCTGCTCGTGCGATCCCGGGTTCGAGGGCGGGTTCTGCCAGACGCGCTCCGACACCTGCGAGCCCAACCCCTGCTGGTTCGGCCGCGCGTGCAGTCACCCCGAGGGCGAGCCGGCCACCGGCGCATTCGTCTGTGACTGCCCGCCCGGCTCGGTCGACCCGCTCTGCATCGACGACCCCGCCGCCTGCCCGGCCACCCCGTGCCAGAACGGCGGGACCTGCGTGCCGGGCGACCGCGAACGCACCTGTAGCTGCCCGGCCGGGTTCGGCGGCGACTTCTGCGAGCTCGACGTCGACACCTGCGAACCAAACCCCTGCCAGAACGGCGGAGGCTGCTCGCACCCCGAGGGCGACCCCATCGCGACCGTCTGCACCTGCCCCGCCGGCTGGACAGGCGCCGACTGCAGCGAGCCCGATTCCTGCACCCGCTTCTTCGGCGACGCCAACCCCTGCCAGAACGGCGGGAGCTGCGTCTCGACGGCAGACGGCTGGAGCTGCGACTGCCCCGAACCCTTTGGCGGCCGGGAGTGCGCCGACGTGCCGTGTGGCTCCGACGATGACTGCGGCCCCGGCGTCTGCCTGCCCAACCCTGCCGGCACGCCGGTCTGCTTCTGCGACGACGGCTACGCCGGACCCTTCTGCGAGGCCCAGGCCGACACCTGCCGGCCCAACCCCTGCCAGAACGGCGGCGCCTGCCTGCCTTCGGTGGCCGGCGACGTGACGAGCGCGCCCGTCTGCGTCTGTGCCCCGGGATGGGGCGGTGACGGGTGCGACCTCGACCTCGACTCGTGCCTGGTCAACCCCTGCCAGAATGGCGGCACCTGCATCGACGGCGTCGGCGGCTTCACCTGCGAGTGCCAGCCGGCCTTCACGGGCGATACCTGCGAGGTCATCCAGAACCCCTGCGACGTCACCGTCTGCCAGAACGGCGGAAGCTGCACCTCGCTCTACGTGGGCGGCGCGGCGCTGCTCGAGGCGCGCTGCTACTGCCCGCTCGGGTACACCGGAGACCGCTGCGAGGCGCTCCGGACCGACTGCGATGGCGACCCCTGCAACGGCGCACCCTGCACGCTGACCGACACCGGCCGACTCTGCGCCTGCCCCGGGGGCACCTATGGGCCGTCGTGCGAGCCGTGCGCCTGCGAAAGCGCGCTCGGCCAGTGCGACGACGGCCTCGACGGCACCGGCGAGTGCCTGCCCGGAACCTGCCTCCCCGGGTTCTCGGGACCGCTGTGCGACCAGGCCTGCGACACCGGGAATTGCGAAAACCTCGTGGCCTGTGACGATGCCGGCGCTCCCGTCGCCTGCGACGGCTGCCTGCCCGGATCGTGGGGCCCCGGCTGCTCGCTGGCCTGCGCCGCTGCGCCCGACACCTGCGCCACGGGCGGAGACGCCTGCGACCAGGCGACCGGTGTCCCGGCAACGTGCGACACCTGCGACCCGGGCTCCTGGGGCGGCCGCTGCCAGAACGCCTGCGCGCTCGGCGCGTGCGTCGGCACCGCGACCTGCGATCCGGTCGATGGCTCGCCCGTGTCGTGCGACCTCTGCCCACGCGGACTCACCGGTGCCCTGTGCCGCGACGCAGACAGCGACCTCGACGGCGTCGCCGACTCGCTCGATGCCTGCCCGGCCGACCCCTACCTGTCTGTCGTGGGGGCGTGCGCGTGCGGCAGCGTTGACAACGGAGCCGGCTGCGAAGCCAGGCCGAGGCTCAGCCCCGACGTGACCGACCAGCTCCTGCTCCCAGGTGAGCTGGTGCTGTTTGGCTTCACCGTCGTTGATGGTTCGGGGGGTGCCCTCGCCGGCGTCGAGGTCACGCTCGACGCGCCCGCCTCGTCGGTCTTCGCGACCTCGGGCGGCGGCGGCGACATCGAGCTTGCCAACCCTGCCGTCACCGGCGGTCCGTGGACGCTTCGGCTCTCGCCGCCGCTCGACGCGTATGGTTCGACGTTCGTGACGCTGCGCCTGGTGCGCACGTCAGACGGCGCCGAGCTCCAGCGCCGGTCGTTCAAGGTGGCCATCTCTGCGGCGCCGCGGCTGACGCAGGAGCCGGCCGCGGTGACGGTGGTCGTGCCGGGCGAGCGGTTCACGCTGTCGTGCGCCGCCGACTCCGCGCTGCCGGTGACCTGGACCTGGGAGCACAATGGCAGCGTCATCGAGGGCGCGGACGCGGAGCGGTCGGGCGGCATCGCGACGACACGCGACGAGGGCTGGTATGCCTGCGTCGCAACCAACGCAGAGGGTGAGGCGCGGTCGACCCTCGCGTGGGTCGAGGTCGACGAGCCACCGACCGTCGACGCGCCGGCGACCATCGTCGTCGACGAGAACGAGCCGTTCGCCTTCTCGGTCGCGGTGAGCGACCCTGAGCAGTGGGGCGCGGCGGTCACGCTGACCGCAAACGAGTCTGAGTCGAACGACTTCTCGATCCGCGGCTACGGCACGATCGAGGCAGCGCCGCTCGACTGCGCGACGCCGACGCGGGTGCGGTTCAACGTCGTCGAGGCGGCCGGCACGCTGACCGGCGCAGAGGAGGTCACCCTCTCTGAGGGCGGTGTGGTCGTCTGGGGGCCTGCCCCGCTGTCAAGCCTCGTGGCCTCGACCGACGATGTCCCGATGCTCCACGCGTGCGACGGAGTCCCCGCCTTCGAGGTCTCGCTCTCGGGCGCCGGTGGCACCCCCACCCTGCTGACGGCCTCGGGCGACCTTGCGCTCCCGGTCAACGCGCCGTGCGGTGCCGACGGCGAGTGCGCCTCGGGGCGCTGCCAGCTCGACGCCTGCCGCCCTTCGCCGCTGGTGACGCCGCCGCCACAGGTGACGCTGACCGACGGTGCGGGTGGGTCGCTGCGAGTCGACTACCTGGTCGAGCGCGACGCGGCAGAGTCCCGCACCATGATCGCCCGCGTCGGGGTGGGCTACCCGTTCTTTGGCGGCCCGCCGCGCCTGTGGGACATCGTCGCCAACGACGGGCGCAGCCGCAGCACCGACACGCTCGTCGAGCAGGTCGTCACCCGCTGCGAGGCCTTCAACCTGCCGAGCCTCGCCGTACAGAACGCAGGCTGGAGCTGCTCGGTCGACCCGTCGACGGCGGTCCAGTCGTGCCAGGCGACCTGTGCGCCCGGCACCGCCTGGATCGACCCCGATGCGGTGCGGCCGCCGCTTGTCTGCAACACCTCGGGCGCGACCGAGTCGTGGGTGGGCTACCCCGCTGACGCCTCGGTGTACACCTGCGCGACGTTCGGCATGCCGCTGATCAGGTACCTGCCCACCGCGGTCACGATGTACGAGGACCGGCCGCAGGTGCTCCGGTTCTCGGTGGCCGACGGCAACGACTGGTTTGATACGATGTCTGTCGATGCCACGTCGAGCAACGGCTCGGTGGTTGGCGACACGCAGGTCACGGTCGGCAACGGCATCAGCGCCGGCGTCGACCCTGCCGTGGGCGGGCTCGTCTTTGGCCCCCGCTGCAACGCGCCGAAGAATCCCACGATCACCGCGATCCGGATTTCTGCGGAGGACGACTCAGGCTGCCTCATCGACGGTGTCGGTGCGACGACCTGCCCGGGCGAGGGCGCGTCCGAGATCAACATCTCGGGCGGCATCGGGCGGGATGTCCAGCTCACGGGCCTGTCTGAGGCGCCGGGTGGCATCGCGCTCGGCGCGCCCGGGGTGACGCGGCTTCCGTTCGTCACGTGCGAGGGGCAGGCCATCCGGTTCACGGAGTATGGTCCGTATGGACCGGCCTTCACCGAAGAAGAGCTGCTGACGATCCAGGTGCCGCTGATCGAGGGCGAGCACTGCCTCTATGACACTGACTGCGCCAACGGAGACTGCGACGACGTCACCGGTCGCTGCGCCGCCTTCGTGGCTGCCACGAGCACACAGACCTGGCCGCTGGCATCGACCACACCGGGCGCGTTCTCGGGCGAGGTTGACCTGCAGCTCTATGGCGGCGACGAGCGTCAGGACGACCTCGCCGACCAGCTCACGCTCGTGCCGCAGCCCGACGCGACCGGTCGCACGACCGTCACGCTGCGGGTCCGGGACCGTGGCGGTGCGGTCGTCACCCAGGCGGTCGATGTCACCGTGCTGCCGAGCTGCGACGTGGAGTCCGCGCCCCCCGTGTTGCACGCGACCCTGCCGGTGACCTGCGACAACACGATCCCCGGCCAGCGCTGCGCCTACGCCTGCGACGCGGGCTTCGCCCCGGGTGGGCTCGGCGCGCCGACGGCCGTGTGTGGTTCTGACGGGGAGTGGTCGTGGGCGCTCCCGCTCGCGCCGTGCGTCAAGGCACCGACTGTCGAGGCAAGCACGGTGCCTGCCGACCAGACCGAGGGCTACGCCGAGTCGGCCGGACTGTGTGGCGCCTTCGACTGGAGCTACGACCTGCTCGAGTCGTGTGGTCCGTGGTGTGGTCAGTCGATCGGCGACCGGCAGTATGCGTGGGCGGGGTATGGCGTCGACCTCACGGTGGGCGTTCAGAACCGCAGGGGGGCCGCAGCGCAGGCCGGTGGCTCGACCTGCCTGGGTGACCCGGAGTGCCGTCAGGACGCAGCGTGGGCCTCGGCGAATGCGGCGATCGACGCGGCGGTATTCGGGTATTCGTTCACCATCCTGGGGCTGTCTGCCCGCGCAGAGGCCAACGGTGGCAGCTCGGGCATCGGGTGCGACTGCGGCGATCCGGCGATCGCGGCGCCTCGCCCCGCCGGAGCCGCCGTCACCGGCGCGCTCACCGTGGCGGGATTCACCGTGCAGCAGGCACGCGACGTGCCCGGGCCGCTGTTCTCGTGGTTCCGGTCGCAGCAGGTCGTCAGGGCGCGGCGCACCTTCACGGTCGGGCCGGTTCCGTTCACGGCGGGCGCAGAGGTCTTCCTCGACCTCGGCTTCACGATGGATGTCACGCCGCGGTTCTCGATCCCCGACTCGATCGGCGCCACGCTGCAGCCGACGCCGGTGGTGACGTTGCGCGCGGTCGCCGAAGGCGGCATCGGCACCGACGTCGGTGGCGTGTTCGTGGGGCTCGACATCAACCTGGTGCGGTTGACCTTTGACAACGCCCTGACAACCGACCTCACCATGGCCGTCTGCCGCGACGCCGTCGACCCGTTCGCCACGGTGACCGGCTCCGGCGAGCTGGTGGTCCAGCCGTTCGGCGGCTCGTTCTATGCAGAGGCGCGGCTCGACCTGGGCTTCTACTCGGAGAGCTACCGCGAGACCTTCTTCAGGTGGAACCCGGTGTGGGTCGCGCCGCTCCGGCTCTACAGCTTCGACGCGACACTCAACCCCTGAGCCGCGGGCTCAGGCGGAGTCGGCACGAGTCCCGGGTGTTTGATTGCCTGCTCCACGCCTACGGGCGAGGGGCAATTGCGCATCCCCACCCCGCGCTTCGCGCGCATCCCCACCCCGCGCTTCGCGCGACCCTCCCCCGGCGGGGCCGGGAGAGGGTGAGAACGCCGCATATTCAGCGTGTTGCGCGGTCAATGAGGTTGGCCTGATGCCGGATACGAGGCTCCGAAATCTGGGACCCGTCGTGCGCAACGCCCCGGTGAACGAGGTCAAGCGAGCGGCGGCGCGCGCGTTGAGGCAGCGTTCGACGCCGGCCGAGCAGGAGATGTGGGAGCTGGTGCGAGGGCGTCGGCTGGATGGGCTGAAGTTCCGGCGGCAGCAGGTGATCGCAGGTTTTGTGGTGGACTTCGATTGCGCAGACCTCGGCCTTGCGATCGAGTTGGATGGTGGCGTGCACGATCGCGAGGGTGGACCGGAATCGGACGCGGAGCTGGCCGGCACCCCAAAAAAAGATCGAGGCCCGGGGGACTTTCCCGCCCATGTGGGAAACCCGGTGTGCTAGAAGCTTCGCGTCGTGATGCGGGAGGCGGCATGAGCGAGGCAAGCAAGGCAGTCCCGGGCCCCCGGGCGCGGCGGCTCTGGGCCAAGTCAGACCCGGAGACCGGGTCATGGCACCCGCTCTGGTGCCACCTGATCGACGTCGGCATGGTCGCGGAGGCACGATGGGAGCGGCTGGCGCCGCCGCTTCGTGCCCGGGTCGCCGCCTGGCTCCACCTGTCGCCCGACGACGCGGGCCGACTCGTGGCGTGGCTGGCGGCGGCGCACGACCTCGGCAAGGCGACCCCCGACTTCCAGTCGAAGGTGGCGGCCCACTGGAGCGCCCTCGACGACGCCGGGCTCGTGACGTCCCAACGCGTACGGCAGGCCCATGGCGTGGTCTCGGGCCTCCGGATCGCGGATCGCCTCAGGCGTGAGGGCCTGTCGGCAGGGCCGACCCGCGTGTCGCTTGCGATGGCGAGCGCGATCCACCACGGGCACTACGATGCCGGCGCCGACGGGATCCCGCTGGCGGCGCTCGACGACGAGGTGCCCGCCTGGTGCGAGGTCACCGACGAGCTCGTCGACCTG
>JBILLP010000168.1:0-7028 GCA_044376025.1 Bradymonadia bacterium | reverse complement strand
CGGAATCGGTGCGGGCCTCACCCCGGGGGCCGTCGGCCCGCACGGGTCAGCGCTGCTCTATCTCGGCAAGGATGGCCTCCGCGATCTGGCGAGCGGCGTCCGGGCGCCCAAGCGACGCCGCCCTGCCACTCATCTGCGAGAGCTCCTCTTCACTCGACATCACGCGGGTGAGGGCCTCGAGGAGCGCCGCGTTCTCGCCGTTGAAATCGGCATCGCGCACCACGAGCCCCCCGCCGGCCTGCGTGACCGCCTCGGCGTTCCGCGTCTGGTGGTCATCGGCCGCGAGCGGGAACGGCACATACAGCGCCGGGAGCCCCACGACCGTCAGCTCCGAGATGGTCGTCGCGCCGGCGCGCGCGATCACCAGGTCGGCGTCTGCGTAGGCCGCCGCCATGGGGTCGATGTAGTCGCGGACGTCCGCCTCGACTCCGGCCTGTGCATAGGCGGCTGCAGCCTTGTCGCCGTTGCCGGCGCCCGCCCCGTGCGTCACCCTCACCGGGATTCCGCGGTCGATCAACGCGCGGACAACACCCGCAGCCCGCTCGTTGAGTGACCGGGCGCCCTGGCTGCCACCGACCACGAGCAGCCGAACCGGTGACCCGGGCGCCCTCGGGGCTCGCGAGGCCGAAACCCCAAGCACCGCGCCCCGGATCGGGTTTCCCATCGTCACTGCGCGACCTGCCGCAAAGTGGCGGTTCGCGGCCTCGAACGTCGAGAACACGCGGCGCGCGAGCCGGCCGAGCAGGCGGTTCGTTGCGCCCGGAACCGCGTTCTGCTCCAGCAGGAACATCCGGCGTCCGGTCAGCGCCGCCGCAAGGCAGGGCGGACCCGACACAAATCCGCCGAGCCCGATCACCGCGTCGGGCCTGAACCGGCGGATGAGCGCAAGCGCCCGGAGCCCTGCCGCCGGGAGCCGCGCGAGGCTCCGCAGCCGGCGAAGGCCCGAGGTGCCCTTGAGGAACGAGACCTCGAGCGGTTCGAAATCGATCCCCTGGGCGGGAACAACCCGTGACTCCATGCGTTCAGGCGAGCCGACCCACACAATCCTCGCCCCCGGGCGCAGCGCTCTGATGGCCTCCGCAAGGGCAACGCCTGGGTAGACGTGCCCCCCGGTGCCTCCGCCCGCGAGCATGATGGTCGGTCCGTTCGCCACGTTCACGACACCGTCTTGAGGTTTTCGTCGCGGCGACGCTTGCGCCACTCGAGTTCCTTGACCCGGAGCGTGTTCCGCTGGACGTTCCGCTCCCGATCCGAGAGCCGCGCCGCACTCAGGTCCGGGTTCCGTTGCGAGATGTTCAACAGCACCCCGACCGCGAACATGACGATGATCAGGCTCGTGCGCCCCGATGACACAAACGGAAGCGTGAGCCCCTTCGTCGGCAAGATTCCCGTGACGACGCACAGGTTGATCCCGGCCTGCATGCCGATCAGCGTTGTCAGCCCGAAGGCCAGGAAGGCGCCGAACGAGTCCCGCGCCTCGAACGCAATCACGTAGCCCCGCCACAAGAAGACCACGAACAGCGTGCACAGCAGCGCGATGCCGACCAGCCCGAGCTCCTCGCCCACCGACGCCGCCACAAAGTCGTTGTAGAGCTCGGGCAGGTAGCCAAGCTTGCCGCGCCCCTCACCGAAGCCGGTGCCCGAGAATCCGCCGCTGGCAAGCGCAATGTACGAATTCACGAGCTGGTACCCCGTGTCGCTCGCGTCCTTCCACGGGTCGAGCCAGGCCATGACGCGCTCGAGGCGATAGGCCCGCTGCGAAATCAGCCAGAACACCGCGACCCCGCCCATGACGACCAGGCCCGCCATGTAGCTCATCCGCGCGCCACCGACGAAGAGCATCAGCCCGACAATCGCCGAGATGACGACCGAGGAGCCGAAATCGGGCTGCATGAGGAGCAGGACGAGGAAGGGGGACATCACCACCGTGTGCGCCACGAACGCCTCGAAGAAGTTCTTCATGGCGTCGGCCTTCTTCGTGATGGAGTAGGCCGCGTACATCACGATGACGATCTTGACGATCTCGGCCGGCTGAAAGCTCAGCGGGCCCAGCTCAACCCACCGCGAGGCGCCCTTCGCCGTCTTCGACAGGCCGGGGACCGCCGTCAGTGACAGCAGCCCGAAGGCTCCACCGAGGAGCCAGTAGATGCGGCGGCGGTACCAGTCGTAGTCGATCCGCATCGCGGCGACCATGAAGAGCGTCCCGATCACGGCTCCGCTGGCCTGCTTCTGAAAAAAGTAGTGGCTGTTCCCGCCCGTCGCCCGGTCGAACGACGCATGCAGCGCCGACGTGCCATAGATCGTGAGCAGCCCGATGCTCACCAGCGCTGCCACCGTCGCCATCATCGTCACGTCGACGGAGCCCCGGCGAATCGACGCGGGTGTCGTCCGGACCCCGGTCGAAGAGGTCTCCTGCGTGTCCATCTCGTAGTAGCCCTGCGCCATGGGAGCCTCAGCGGAGCTTCAGGCTGGCCAGAGCGGCCAGGCAGAAGAGGAGTGCGATGATCCAGAACCTGACGACCACCTGCGTCTCCGCCCATCCTCCCTTCTCGAAGTGATGGTGGATCGGAGCCATGCGGAAGACGCGCTTGCGGGTCGCCTTGAAGACATATCGCTGGATGACGACCGACACCGCCTCGACGACGAACAGGCCCAGGATGATGCCGCTCAGCACCTCGTTCTTGGTCATGACCGCGACGGCGCCCAGCGCGCCGCCAATCCCGAGCGCGCCGACATCGCCCATGAACACCATGGCCGGCTTGACGTTGTACCAGAGGAACCCGACGCCCGCGCCCGCCAGCGCCGCGCAGAACACCGACAGCTCCTGTGCGCCGGCGACGTGCGGGATGCGAAGGTAGCGTGCGAGGTCGAATTCGGCGATCGTGTCGACGCCGTTGACCGACACCGCCATCGCGAGCACCGTTGCCGAAGCGTAGGCGAGCAGCCCGAGCGTGCTCGCGCTCAGGATCACCGGCCCGATCGCAAGCCCGTCGAGGCCGTCGGTGAAGTTCACCGCGTTCGAGGCGCCGGCGATGACGAACATCGCGAAGGGCACGTAGACCAGCACCGGCAGGTGGATTGTCAGGCGCTCCGGGCTGACGAACGGCAGGTAGATCGACGTGTCGAATCCGCCCGGGGTGTAGAGCAGCGCAAGCACCGCGATCGCCGCGGTTCCGAACTGCCCCACGAGCTTTCCGCGCTCCGACAGCCCCTTGGAGCCCCTCACGCCGAGCTTCATCGCGTCATCGATGAACCCGATCGCCCCGTAGGCCACCGTGACGAACAGGGCGATCCAGACGTACCGGTTGCGAAGGTCGCACCAGAGCAGCGTCGACATCGCGACCGCGACCACGATCAACAGGCCACCCATCGTCGGCGTGTTCTTCTTCTTCTGGTGCTCGTCGCTCAGCTCCTCACGGATCACCTGCCCGATCTGCCGCTCCTGCAGCTTTCGGATGAACCACGGGAAGAGCACCAGCGTGATGGTCAGCGCCGTGACGGCCGCCACGACAATCCTGAAGCTCGGGTACCTGAAGACGTTGAACGCCGAGATCTCGGTGCGCAGGAGCTGGAAGAGTTCGAAGAGCATGTCAGCTTCCTCCCCACACTGCGCGGAGCTGGTCGATGATGGTCTCGAGCTTCATGCCGCGTGATGCCTTGACCCAGATCACGGCGTCGGCAGCGACGTGCTTCGAGAGCCACGCTGCCGCCTCGCGGGTGTCCGCGACGTGAACCGCCTCGCCACCCACCTCGCGTGCTCCCTCGGCGATCCAGCGCGCGCGGGGTCCAACGGCGACGACGAGGTCGGCCGACTTGCCTGCAATCCGGCCTACATGCTCGTGCTGCGCGCGCTCGTCGGCACCGATCTCATACATGTCGCCAAGCACCGCGACGCGGGTGGTCCGCTCCTCGGCAAGCAGCGCGAGCGACGCCGCCATGCTCGACGGGTTCGCGTTGTACGCGTCATCGACGATCACCCTGCCGGCGAGCTGCAGCCGCTGCAGGCGCCCCGCGGGCAGCGAGAGCCCTGCGAGCGCCTCCACGAGCGCCCTGGGCTCGGGGAGCCGAACCGGGAGCTCGAGTGAGGCGGCCCCAAGGATGGCGGCCGCGAGGTTCGTAGCGTTGTGGATGCCCGGCAACCCGAGCGTCACGCGGGCGCTCCAGCCGGCGAGCGGCCCCGAAGCCTCGAGCAGGACGTCGGCGTCCGCGGTCTCGCGCGTGGCCCGGAGCGTCGCACCGGCCTCCGCGCCAAAGGTCAGCACCTCGACCCCGCGCGACTCCGCCCATCGACGCCACTGCGGTTCGCGCTCGACCTCTGCGTGCGGCAGCACCGCAACCCGGGCCTGTCCGCCGTCAAACACGCCTGCCTTCGTCTCACGGACACCGCCGAGACCGCCGAGCCCCTCGGTGTGGGCGTACCCGATGCTGGTGACCACGCCGACGTCGGGCCGTACCCAGCCGGCCAGCTCAGCGATGTCGCCCGGCCGGTTCGCACCCATCTCGATGACGGCGTGGCGGTGCGAGGGCGTGAGCCGTGCCAGCGTCAGCGGAACGCCGATGTGGTTGTTGAGGTTGCCCGAGGTGACCAGCGCCTCGCGCCCGAACCGGGCCACCACAACGCGACCGAGCATCTCCTTGGTGGTCGTCTTGCCGTTGCTGCCGGTCACCGCGACGACGGCCAGTCCGCCCCAGCGGTGCCGGGCTTCGCGCACGAGGCCCGACGCAAGGCGTCCGAGCGCCCGGGTCGTGTCCTCGACCCTCACCACGTCAACCTTGGCATCGTCAGGCAGCGCGACGTCGCGGTCGACGACCAGCAGCCCGGCTCCAGCCGAGACCACCTGGTCGACGAACGAATGGGCGTCGAACCGCTCACCGCGGAGCGCCACGAACACACCGTCGCGCCCCACGGCCCTCGAATCGGTGACGAGCGGCCCGTACGGTCCACCGAATCCCCGCTGCCGGACCTCGCCCTGCAGCTCGTCGGCCCAACGCTCAGGCGACCACCCCCGGCAGAGCTGGATATCCCGCGCGCGCTGCCCGACACGATGCGCTGCGAGGGCTCGCCGCGCCTCCTCGGCGTCGTCAAGGTGGTACTTGCGGCCCGCGACCTCCTGGTAGTGCTCGTGCCCCTTGCCCGCGATGAGCACCGCGACCGCACCAGGGGCAGAGACCGAGCGCTCGATCGCCCGCGACCGGTCGAGCTCCACGGTGGCGCTCCGCGTTGGCAGGGTGGCTGCAGCGAGCATCTCCTCGACGATCGCCGCCGGCGACTCACCCCGCGGGTTGTCGCTGGTCACGATGACCTCGTCGGCCTGCCGGAGCGCGGCATCCAGCATCGGCCCGCGCTTGGTCCGGTCACGGTCGCCGCCGCATCCGAGCACCACGACCGCAGGCCGTCCGGCCGCGTCCGCGAGCAGCGAGGCCGATCGCTCAACCGCGTCGGGAGTGTGCGCGTAGTCACGGAAGATCGCGGGCTCGCCCTCCCGCGGCGTAGCCACCAGCTCGAACCTCCCGGCGACGCCGGCAAATCCGTCGAGGCCGGCGACCACCTCGGCGAGCGGGCGGCCGGTGACATCGGCGACCAGCGACACCGCCAGCCCGACGTTCTGCAGGTTGTAGTCGCCCGGCAGCACGACCGCCGCCTCTGCGGACTCGTCGCCCCGCCGAAAGGCGATGCGCTGCCCGAGCGCTCCCAGCGACGCAACCCTGCTGGCGACCAGCGGCTGCCCGTCGCGAGGCTTCGAGGTCACGGCGCGCGACCTCAGGCGAGCCGAGGCGGCGCGAAGCATCGCCTCGCCTCCCTCGGCCTCGACGCAGAAGGCTCCGAACGGGGACTTGCCCGCCGCCACCGAACGCTCGACCTCGCGCGTGAAGAGCAGCGCCTTGGCCGCGCGGTAGGCGTCCATCGTGCCATGAAAGTCGAGGTGATCGACCGTGAGGTTCGTGAACCCGACGCCATCGAACCAGACGCCACCGACGCGCCCGAGCTGCAGCCCGTGGCTCGATGCCTCCATCACCACCGCACGCGCGCCGTCATTCAGCCACTGCGCGGCGAGGCGCTGCAGGCGGATACCGTCGGGAGTGGTGTTCGGCGCTGCCTCGTATGACCGCCCGAACCGGTAGCCGACCGTGCCGATGAGTCCGGTCGCAATGCCGAGCCGGTTCAGCAGGTGCGCAATGACCGACGTGGTCGTGGTCTTGCCGTTGGTTCCGGTCACACCGATGCAGACAAGCCTGGCGAACGGCCGGTCGAAGACACGCGCCGCGAGCTCACCGATCCAGCTCTCGTCGTCTCCCGGCATCGCGAGCAGGGCCGGAACCGGCGACCGGCTCAGCGCGTCGAGGTCGGTGCCCACGACCGCCACCGCCCCGCGGGCCACGGCCGCATCGATCAGCGTGTGGCCGTCGACCCGCGACCCGACGCGCGCCACGAAGATCGAGCCCGGCCCGATCTCGCGCGTGTCCTGTGCAATGTCCGTGACCTCTGCGTCACCGGACACCACCGGACTCAGCGGGAGCCCGTCGATGACGTCACGGAGCCGCATGGACCTCCGCAACCTGCGCCTCGAGCCGCAGTGTGACAAAGCTCCCGGTACCCAGAGGCGTCCCGGGCGCCGGGTCCTGGCCAACGACGCGGCCCGAACCCTCGAGCCGCACATCGAAGCCCGCCGTCGCGAGCTGCTCGATGGCCGCCGCGGCGGTCTTTCCGGAGAGGTTCGGGACAAGCGACTGGCCGGCATCCCCGATCTCGACGCCGAGCGACGGGTCGCCGTGGTTGCCCTCGTCGACCGCCGGAGCGTCGTCGGCAGCAGCCAGCGCGACCGGAACCACCGCCGTCGGGGAGAGCGACGCGTCAAGGCCCGAGCCCTCCTCGGGGTAGATATTCGCCAGCACGAGCGCCTGAGCCGCCGTCTGCCTGAACAGCGGCGCAGCGACCACACCGCCGTAGTAGCCCTTCGTCTTGTCGGGCCGCAGGATCATCACGGTGATCGCAAACTCAGGCCTGTCCGCGGGGATGAACCCGGTGA
>JBILLP010000167.1:0-7032 GCA_044376025.1 Bradymonadia bacterium | reverse complement strand
CTGACACGGCCATCCCTGCGCCCTAGATGCGGACGTCAAACACGGGATCGCTACGTGACGTGAAGCTGCCATGGTACATGCTTGGTTCGGGGCAGGCAATCTCTGTGTTGCCGTCGTCGCCGTGTTGCGTTCAGAGCGCAGGGGCCCCGCCGTGGCGGCCCAATCCTTGACGCTGCCGGGGCCCACCGGTAGCTCCAGCGACCATCCCCACCCCGCGAAGGACGCTCCGATGATCCGTAGCCGTGCGCCCCATCGATTGCTGCCGTGGATGGTCCCGCTCTGCCTGCTCTGGTCGGCCTGCACGGCGGCGTCATCGCCCACGGACGCCGGTGGCGGGGGCGGAGGCGGCGGGTCGCGCGACACGGGCGGGAACGTGCGCGACACCGGCGGCTCGGGCTCTGACGTGGCCGACGAGCCCGACGACGTCGATGGCGACACCGGCATCGACGACACAACGGAGGCAGGATGTACCCCGGGCGAGAGGCGGTGTGGTTCTGATTCTGCCGCTGCCGTGTGTGACGGCAGTGGCCAGTTCGTGCCGTCGCCCTGCGCGGAGGGAGAGGTCTGCCGCGGTGGCAACTGCGGCGTCCCTGGGGCGTTCTGCGAGCCCGGCGAGGTGCTCGGCTGTGCCGACGGCCGCGCGCAGCGGGTCTGCCCCGCTGCCGGTACCGGCTTCGAGCGGCGCGACTGCCCGGCAGACGCCCCGAACTGCCTGTCCGGCGAGTGCACATCGCAGGTCTGTGTGCCGGGTGCCCGGTCCTGCCAGGGCAGCTCGGTCGTGGTTTGCGCCGACGATGGCAGCAGCGCCTCGCCGGTCGAGGCGTGCGAGTATGGGTGTGTCAGCGGCGCGTGCGCCGACCCCTGCGCCGGAGACGCGAAGACCTATGTCGGGTGCGACTTCTGGGCCCTCGACCTCGACAACTTCGGGGCGCCGGGCGCGCCCGACGGCGCCGACGCCCAGCAGTACGCCGTGACGCTCAGCAACGGCGGCGCCAGCGACGTCACCGTCACCGTCTCGACCCCCGACGGGGCGTTCAACCAGAACTACACCGTCAGGGCCGGCGAGCTGCTGTCGGTGCCGCTGCCGCAGCGCGACGTGATCGGCACCTCGCTGACGCAGAACAGCTACCGGATCGCCAGCACCGGGCCGATCACGGCCCACCAGTTCAACCCCCAGAACAACGTCGGTGTCTTCTCGAACGACGCCTCGCTGCTGCTCCCGTCCACCGCGCTCGGCAGCGAGTACCTGGTGCTGAGCTGGCCAGAAAGTGGCGCCGGTGTCACCTACTTCAACGTCGTCGCGGTCGAGGAGGGCACCACGCAGGTCACGATCACCGCGCCCGCCGGCGGCCTCTCGGGCGGCGCCGGCGTGCCGGCCGTCGCAGGTGGCGCCACCTCGACCTTCTCGCTGTCCCAGGGCCAGGTGCTCGCGTTCAACGCGGCCAGCGGCGACGTCACCGGCACCTGGATCACCGCCGACAAGCGGGTCGCCGCGTTCACCGGCAACGAGTGCGCCAATGTCCCCCTCAATGTACCCTACTGCGACCACATCGAGGAGCAGCTCACCCCGGTCGACGCCTGGGACACCGAGTATGTCGGCGTGAAGTTCAGCCCCCGGGGCACCGAGGATGACGTCTGGCGCATCATCGCGGCACAGGCCGGCACGACGATCACCACGAATCCGCCCATTACCGGTGTCAGCGGACGCACGCTCGGTCGTGGCGAGATGATCGAGTTCAGGAGCCGTGCCGACTTCGTGGTCACCGCCTCAGGGGTCATCTCGCTGGCGCAGTTCATGGTCGGTTCGAACTACCCGGTCTCCGGCGCCGGCGAGTGCACCCGCGCCGGAGACCCCTTCCCCTGGTCGCCCGAGTCGGGCTGCGCGATCCCGGGCACCTGCGAGTCGTCGTCGGGCGTCGGCGACCCCGCGCTGCTCTTCGCCGTGCCGACCTCCCAGTTCCGCGCCGACTACATCCTGCTCATCCCCGGCGACTACGAGCGCGACTTCTTGAGCCTCGTGGTGCCCCGCGGCGCCTCGCTGACCCTCGACGGCCGGCCCTTCACGACCGCGCCGGTCGGGTCGGTCACCTCGGGCGGGCGCACCTGGGACCTCTTCAAGCAGGAGATCAACGACGGGGTGCACAAGCTCGTCTCGAACCAGCCGTTCGGGCTCTATGCCTACGGCTACGATTGCGACGTGAGCTACGCCTACGCAGGCGGCCTCAACCTCGAGTCGCGGTAGCCACCCTGCTCAGTTGGCGTCGACGGCGAGCGTGGCGGGCGCACCGGCGGCGAACCAGCTCCCGGCGGCCCAGTCGTCGCTCACGCCGCTGTCGCCATCCCGGGCCACGGCGACGGAGTAGACCTCTGCCCAGTAGCCCCCGGGGACGGCGAAGGCGCTCGCCGGGATGCTCAGCGTCGGGGTGCTGGCGTCGAGCGCGGCATCGCGCATCGCCCGCATGGCAGCGAGCCCTGTTTTGTCGCCGACGACCGCCGCCCAGCTGTCGTGAGTGACGCCGGCGCTGGTGTACCAGCCGCTGAGCGTGCTGACGATGACGAGCCCGGCGTCGTCGCGACGCGCGACGGAGAGGTCGAGCGGTGTCTCGCCGGCGACGACGAGCTGCGCGGCGGGGGCATCGACGGTGGGTGGTGCGGCCGGTGCGACCACCGCGGCCTCGAACCGCACGGTGCCCTTGCCGGAGACCGCGACGTCGACGGCGAAGGTGTAGCGCTGGCCGGCCTCGTAGGCGATCCCGCTGCGCTCGTCGTTGGTGTAGAAGACGTTGGGACTGCGGGTGAGCAGGTCGTACTCGGTCTCGCCAGCCGTGACGACCGGCGAGGCGACCTCGAGGATGCGCGCGGCGTCGGCGGCGTCGGCGAGCCGGAGGGACACGGCGGTGTGTGTGTTGCCCTCGGGCCCGACGCGCTGGATCACCCACGCCATGCCGGCCACGCCGCCGGTGGCGGGCTCAGGCGTGAGCGGCGTGCCCCCGATCGAGGTGCCGAGCGTGAGGTCGTCGCAGCCTGCGAGCAGGATGGAGACCGCCGCTGCGGCGAGCCCGGGCCTCACGACAACTCGAGCCTGAAGAGCTGCTGCCCCAGGAAGATGAAGTCACCGGCGGCCATCTGACGGCGGTCCCAGATCTTCACCCAGGTGCCGTTCGAGGAGTTGAGGTCGACGAGGTAGTAGTGGCCGTCGTTGCGCGGGTAGATCTGGGCGTGCCGCGACGACATGAACTTGTCGCGGGGGAAGATGACATCGCCCTTCTCACGGCCGACGACGGCGCCGGTCTCATGCAGGCAGTAGACGTTCTGGATGACGCCGCCGATGCCGACCTGCAGCAGCTTGAACTGGCCGCCGGGCGGGGGCGAGCCCATGTAGCGGGTGCCGTCCGAGGCGCGGGCCTTGGGGGTGACCTGCAGCTCGAAGCGCTCGTAACGGAGCACCTGACGGCCCATCAAGAAGGTGTCCCCGGGGGTGAGCCGCGCCTCTTCGCGCAGCTTCACGTACGTTCCGTTGAGGGAGTAGAGGTCCTCGATGAAGACCTTGGTGCCCTCGATGGTGACCTTGGCATGCTTGGGCGAGAGGAAGGCGTCGGTGGGGAACCTGACGTCGCCGGTGCGTCCGAGCACCGCCTCGTGGGTGTCGATGCGGCTGCGCGGGCCGTCGCTGCCATCCTCGTTGATGGCGACGAGCGTGACGACCACCGCCGGTGCGGGCTTGGGCGGGGGCGGCTGATGGGGCGGAGCGATGTCACTGCGGGCGACCGAGGGGTGGAGCGTGCCGCCGCAGGCAGAGCAGAACCGCGCGCTGCGAGGGTTGTCCCAGCCGCAGGTGGGGCAGGCGTAGTGGCCGAGCTCCGTGGCGGGGGCGACCACCGGCTCGACCACGGCAGAGGCCGCCGCGACGGGGCGGCTGCCGGTGTCCGAGGGCGTAGGGGCCGCGGGCACGACCGGCTGCCGCGCCGGCAGGGGGATCTCCTTGAGGTAGTACATTGGGCGGGCGATCTCCGCGCCGCGGATGCGCCCCTCGTACTCGTCCTCAGCCTCGAGCGCCTCGAGGAGGAAGTCGGTGATTTCGCGACGGTCTTGAAGGCCCATGGCCACTCCTGCTTGGGGCGCGGGGCGGTGGAGTCGCCGCGCCCCTGATCACAGCGACATGCTAGTGCGAGCAGCTTCGCGGCGACAAGTCTCTTCGACGCGCGGCCCCGCTGACGCCGCCGAGACAGCCTGCCCGGGGCCATCGAGGCTGGCCGGCGGGTGCGTCCACGCGCCCGCGACACGTTCGCCTTGTCGTCAGTGGCCGGCGCGTGCTAGTCGACCGCGTCTGTTGTCAGGCCACTCGAGTGACCCTCGATCATGAAGATCTGCCCCATCTGCAGCCGCCGCTTCCCCGATGAAGCGCTCTTCTGCCCCGACGACGGTGCCGGCCTCGTCCCGATGCCCGAGCGCACGATGAATGTCGGTGAGCCCGAGCCGATCCTCGACCAGGACAACCTCGTCGGCACGTCGATCTTCGGCGACTACATCATCAAGAAGAAGCTCGGCGAGGGCGGCATGGGCGCCGTCTACCTCGCGGAGAACAAGAGCATCGACCAGAAGATCGCCATCAAGGTGCTCCATGGCCATGCCGCGCAGAACGAGGAGCTCGTCAAGCGCTTCAACCGCGAGGCGCAGGCGATCTCCCGCCTCACGCACCCGAACATCATCCGCGTCTTCATCTTCGGACGCACGCCCGAGGGTCTGATCTACCTCGCGATGGAGTTCGTCGAGGGCAAGCCGCTCCGTGACATCATCCAGGACGGCGGCCGCATCGACGAGCTCCGCGCCATCGGCATGCTGAGGCAGGTGCTGCACGCGCTGCACGAGGCGCACGAGATCGGCATCGTGCACCGCGACCTCAAGCCCGACAACATCATGCTGACCCGCTTCCGCGGCGTCGATGACTATGTGAAGGTGCTCGACTTCGGCATCGCCAAGGTCAAGCAGCCCGACGGCAAGGCCCAGCAGAAGCTCACCCAGGCCGGTGTGGTCTACGGCACGCCCGAGTACCTGAGCCCCGAGCAGGCGCAGGCCAAGGAGCTCGACGGGCGCTCCGACCTCTACTCGACCGGCATCATCCTCTACGAGATGATGACCGGCATGGTGCCCTTCCAGAGCAACACCGCCGTCGCGATCCTCGCCAGCCACGTCTACGACCAGCCCAAGAAGCCCAGCGAGATCACCAAGCGCTCGATCCATCCGAAGATGGAGCGCATCATCATGCGGGCAATCGAGAAGGACCCGAACAAGCGCTACGCGACGGCGATGGAGTTCCTCGCCGACCTCGAGAGCCTCGAGAGCGAGCTCGCCGGTGAGGCCGTGACCCGCACGACCGTGCTCGACCCCAGGCAGCTCGCGCTTGTCCTCGACGTCGCCCGCTCGAACGCGCAGCGTCGCGACCCCAAGGCCCCGCCGAAGCCTGCCGCTGCCTCCCCGGCCCCAGCCCCTGCCGCGGCCCCGCCGGCTCCGGCCGCTCCGGCGCCCGCCCCACCGGCCCCATCTCCCGTTCTCAAGAGCGCCGCGCCGACGCCCGTGACCAAGCCCGACAACGCCGTGCTCTACACGGTCATCGGAGGCTTGGTGATCCTGGTGCTCATCCTCGTCGCGGCGATCGTGATGCTGCTCGGCAAGACCGGCTCGGCCCCTGCCGCCCAGGTGGAGCAGCCTCCGGGGGCCAGCGCGCCTCCCGGGCAGTAGCCCCAGAGGGTCAGGCAGCCCGGCGGCGGCGGAGCAGCACGGGGACGGCGAGCCACCACCAGGCCGCGCTGCCGGGTGCCGTGGAGCAGCCCTCGTCGCGCGATGCCGTCGCGTCGCCGGCAACCCCGGTGTCGGCCGCGGCGTCGCTGCCCGTATCACCACCCTGGGTGTCGGCACCCCCGTCGGCCCCGGCATCGGGCGCAGGGCCGCAGGCACCGCCGAGGCAGACCTCGCCGGCGTCGCAGGTCACGTTGGCCGACCAGGCCAGGCAGGGGCCCTCGCCGGAGACCTCGCAGATCCGCATCGTCCGGTTGCCGGCGCAGGTCGTCTCGCCCTCGCGCGGGCAGGTGCTCTCGCAGAAGGCCACACACTCTCCCGCCTCGCATCGCTCGTTGACGTCGCAGCGCAGCCGCGCGTCGGGCACGAGCACCCCGCAGGCATTCAACAGCGCGGGCTGGCCGTCGGCCCCGCAGATGCGCGCCGTCTCGGGAGCGCAGACGCCCGCGATGCAGCGATGGTCGTCTCGACAGTCAGCCGATGAGGCGCAGCGGGCCACACAGCTCGCGGCGCGGTTCGTCGCATCGGCCACACCAAGGCAGATCCGGTCGGCTCGGCAGTCGCCATCGACGACGCACACGTCGCACCAGTCCCCGGTGCCCGAACGGGCCTCGCAGCCGCCAGCGATGCAGCTCCCGTCGCAGGTGAGCGGGCAGGCGCCGCCGCAGCCGTCGTCCACCGGACCATCGACGCAGGCAGCGCAGACGGGCGTGCAGGTCGCCACACACGCGGCCTCGAACGCTGCGTCGGGCAGTGCCTCGCCGCCCCGCCGCCCCCATGCCGCGGCAAACCAGGCGATGTCCCCCGGCGTTGCGTCGTCGTTGCCACCGAACCGCTCGCTCGACGGCCTGACCAAGCCGGCGTCGAGCAGCGCCGGCAGCGCTGCGGCACAGTCGGCAGCGATCGCGTCAGCATCGGACCACGGCAGTGCGGAGCTGCCGGCTGGGCGTCGAAGCGCGGTCCAGCCAAGCCGGGCCAGCTCGCAGCGGGACATCGGCTCGTCGGGCCTGAAGCGGCCTGCATCAGCATCGACCGCAGCCGGCCCGTCAGACCAGGTGAGCGCGGCGAGTGCGGCAGCCGTGGCACGATCTTCGGCCGAGCGCGCCGCGCGGTCGACAAATGGCAGCGGGCAGGCTGCTGCGGCCGCCGTCTCGTCGAGCCTCAGCAGCGGCCGGAGCAGCCCCAGCAGCTCACCTCGGCTGACCACGGACTCCCGGTTGAGCGTCGCACAGTCTC
>JBILLP010000166.1:0-7037 GCA_044376025.1 Bradymonadia bacterium | reverse complement strand
CAGCGTGTCGCCCAGCGCGGTCACCGCCCCGGTCGAGCAGGCGACGCAGAAGGCGAGCGCCGCCGCGAGCACGCCTCGCCGCGAACCTGCGTGCGGGGCAAGCGGTGCCCCCCGCGAGGTGAGCGACAGCGGGATCATCGCAATCGCGAAGCTCAGCAGCAGCGTGTTGACGAGGTGCAGCCCGACGACGACGACCCTTGCGCCCGAGGTGTCATCGGCCACCAGCTTCAGGTCGACGAGCGCGCGGCCTAGCAGTGCCTCGAGCACCAGGAACAGGACCGCCACCACGGTCCACCGGCGCGTCGATGACCTCGAGATGGTTCGCGCCACCAGGATCGCCAGCCCGAGCAGCAGCAGCCCATCGAGGCCGCTCGTGACCCGGTGGGTGAACTCCACCAGGGTCTGCGCCGAGGGCGTCCTTGGGATGATCTCCCCGTGACACGTTGGCCAGTGCTCGCCGCAACCCGCACCGGACCCCGTCACCCGGACCCAGGCCCCGAACAGGATGACCAAGCCGTTGTAGAAGGCGAGGACCCAGCCAAGGCGCCGGACGCGCTGTTCGGCAAGCTCGGTGCTCATGGGCCTGTGGCGGTCCTTCGCCGCTCAAGCTGCAGCTCGCCGCAGCGTTCAGCGATCACCTTGTAGGCATTGCCGCAGGAGGGCGAGTCGACCTCGCGCCGAACACCGCGCGCCGCGCACTCCCTCTGACCGAACCGGGCGGTCGTGCGCACGTCGGAGAGCCGCGCGCAGAAATCGGTCAGGTCGAGCGGTGCGATGCAGTCGCCGACCACGCGGTTGACATACTCGTCACAGAGTCCCTTGACGCCTCGGCACTCGCGCGCCCACTGCATGCCGGCGTCGACACAGGTCTCAGGCGTCATGCCCGCCGCGGTCCACGGTGGCGGGACCTTGGGCGAATCGACGGTCTCGTTCACGAAGTTCTGGAACTGCCGGTACCTGAACGCCAGCACGCCCGAGAGCGCGACCGTCGCGAGGACGATGCCGAGGACGACATACCGGAGTGTCGCGTCGGGCTGGTACCCGCGCACGGGCGCGATCGGGTCGGAGGCGGCTTCAGTCATGGGTCCCGTCACGGATTCGACGCCTGGGGGATGGAGTGCGCATGCGCGAACCGGACGGCAGGGGAGGGCCTGCTCCTGCGCCTCGGCGCGTCGGCTAGCCATGCGGAGCCGACGCGGCAAGACGCGCCGAGGCTGTGCCGCAGATCAGGTGTCGATGTCCGCGAACCGGCGTCCAAGCTCGCCGCAGAGGGTCTCGAGGGCAACTTGGTCGAGATCGTCGAAGGCTGCCGCCTCGTCGGAGTCGACGTCGAGCACGGCGAGGAGGCGACCGTCGGGCGTCAGGACCGGCACGACGATCTCGGACTGGGTCGTCGACGAGCAGGCGATGTGATCGGCAAAGGCGAGGACGTCGGGGACAAGCTGCGTTGTGCGGGTGCGGGCCGCCGCGCCGCAGACACCCCGGTCGAACGGAATCCGCAGGCAGCCGTGTCCGCCCTGGTAGGGCCCCACGATGAGCATGCGGTCGCCGACGACGCGGTAGAACCCTGTCCAGTGGTACCAGGCAAACGCATGGTGAAGCTCACTGGCGACCGTGGCGAGGACCGCGATCCAGTCGGTCTCGTCGTCGATGGCGGCGATGATCGACGCAATCACCTCGTCGTAGTGGGCTCTCCGAGCTTCGGTGGATGCCTGCCTGTCGATCGCGGGGCGCATGGAACCTCGGTCAGGGAGGGTCGAGAAGGGGGCGAAGCAGCTCCGCGAGCAGATCTGCAGAGATGATGCCCCGGTTGGAGTTCAGGGGGCTGGGATGAAACGAGTCGAGGACCGGCACCCCGAGCCCGTCCAGCCGGTGAACGGTGCCGTGGGCAAAGCGATGGTCCGCCCGTCGGATCGCGGTGTGCTGCCCGGCAAGGTCGAGCAGTGCGTCATGCGCGACGTGCCCGAGCGCCACGATCGCCCGAAGGCTGGCCAGGTGCGTGAGGTCGGCGGCGAGCCAGTCGCGGCAGGTGTGTCTCTCCCCGGGCAGCGGGGCGTTGCCCGGCGGGACGCACTTGACGGCATTCGAGATGGCGACGCCGCGCAGCTCGAGGTCGGCGCCTGCCAGCTCCGGATCGGGGTGCGACGCGGCGCCGAGTCGGTGAAGGGCGCCGTAGATGAGCCGCCCGGAGACATCGCCGCAGAACGGGATGCCGGTTCGATTCGCCCCGTGGAAGCCCGGCGCCATGCCGACAAGCAGGAGCCGTGCCTGCGGGTCGCCGAAGAGGGGCACCGGTCGAGCCCAGTAGTCGGCACCGCGCAGCCGCCCGGGGGCGCGCACCGCGTCGGCCTGCGCGCGAAAGGATGCGAGCCTCGGGCAGCGATCGCAGGCGAGCAGCCCCGGGTGCAGCAGCTGCCCACCGCACCAGCCCGCGGTCCCTGCGGCAGGCGACAACCGAAGCCCCGGCGGAGTGGGACCCACGGGCCGACCTAGCGCGCCGCGTCGGGGTCTTCAGAAGCCGCGTTCGGCTCCCAGAGCTCCTCCGGGCGGCAGAGCACAAGGTTGGCCCACCGGCTCCAGACGAAGAAGGCGTCGCTCAGCCGGTTCACCCATGCCAGGGAGACGGCGTCGACCTCCTCTGCCTCCGCGAGGGAGAAGAGCGTGCGCTCGACGCGCCGACAGACCGTGCGGCAGACGTGGAGCTCGGCATTGAGCCGGGACCCCCCCGGCAGCACGAAGGAACGCAGCGGCTCTAAGTCGGCGTTGCACCGGTCCATCTCGGACTCGAGCCAGTCGACGTCCTCGCGGCGAACGCGGGGCTGCCTCGGGTGAACGTCCTCGGGCAGCGTCGCGAGGATCGAGCCGAGGTTGAACAGGGTGTGCTGCACGCGCCGAAGGACGCGGTCGAACCGTGCGATCCGCTCATGCCCGGGCGCCGCGCCGAGTTCGACGGCCGTCTGGCGGGCGCTGCCCACAAAGGCGTTCAGCTCATCGACCTCACCGTAGGACGCGATGCGGAGGCTGCCCTTGGAGACACGCTGCCCGCCGACGAGCGAGGTCGACCCGTCGTCACCCTTGCGCGTGTAGACCCGGTTGATCGCGACGCGCTTCGGCGCGTCAAAGGTGCTGTTGTCGTCAGGGGTCATCGGAGCGCCGTCGTTGCTCACGCGTCACGGCAGAGCACGAACCACGAACCCATCGAGCGCTCGACCTTGTAGGCCTCGCCGATGGAGACGTGGGTCGAGACCCTTCGCATGAAGTCGCGGGTCTTGTTGTAGACGAGGATCTGCAGTCCGTGCGTGTTCGGCACGACCTTGGGCCAGTGGGCCGGGACCGGGCCGTCGGGCACCTGGAAGTAGTCGACGACCCAGGCGCCGCGCTGCTGCCACGATGGATTGCCGTCGGTCGGGATCGCCACGAAGCAGCCGGGCCCGATGATCGAGCGTGTGACGCCCTCGTTGTAGCCGAAGAGCCGGCGGGTCCCATCAGCGGGCAGGGCGAACCGCTTCTGGAAGTGCGTGAAGACAGGCAGCGTGTTCCGCCCGTGGTGGATCACCTCGGTCGTGTGTGGTGTGCCGGCCGGCACGAAGTGCTCGAGCGTGATCGCCGGCGATGCTGCCGCGAGGTCCCAGAGCTTCTTCTGGGGAGCGCGCCCCAGCGACTGGACCTCCGCGATGCGGGTGTCCGGGGCGAGGGCGTCAAGGTGGCTCCGGATCGACTCGATCGAGGCTTCGGGGGCGAGGATGAGCTGCGAAAGCGACATGGCGGCAATCCTTGGAGTCTGCGGGCCTGCACGGCAGGCGAGGACCCGGGGCGGGTAGCCGCTGGGCAAACGCTTCACAAGGCGAAACGGACACGCTATAGGGCTCGCCCCCTTTACGGAGAGGTCCGGGCTCAGCGCAGCCTCGGACCTCGCAACCAGGACGATCCGACCATGGCAACAAAGCGCCCCGCGAAGCTCGCAATCGGCAAGAAGGTTCAGGTCACCAAGCTCGACCCCGTGTCCGGCAAGCCGATGACGCCGGTGCGCTTTGTGCGTCGGTCGGGGTCGTCGGGCATGCACTGGGTGGTGCTTGAGGAGTTCGACGGCAGCCCGAAGGCTGTCGAGAAGCTGATCCCGATCCGCTGAACGGGCTGGGCATGGCGCGCTCCACCCGGGCCGGGTGGAGTCAGGCGGCGAGAAGCAACCAGCAGCCGACCGCCATCATCAGCACCGCCACCCATTTTGACGGGTAGAGGGGTTCGCCGAAGGCAACCCTCCCGATGACCTGCGAAGCGGTCATCCCCACGGCGCGCTTCACTGTCTCGACAGCGCTGACGCTCGCGACCGAGAACGCGCTCATCTGGAACCCGAGCGCCGCGGCCCCGACCACAAGCGCCGCGGCGTAGGTCGAGCGCACCGAGCCGATGGCCCGGAGCTGCGATAGCTCGCCGCGGGCCGCCAGGGCCGCGAGCAGGACCAACCCCACTCCGGCGCACTGAACCAGCGCGTGGAGCGGGGCGGACGAACGGCTCGACGCCACCTTGTCGACCGCCGAGGACAGGGCGAACAGCAGCGCCACAGCCGTCATCACAAGCGCCCCGCGCTCCCGCAGGATGCCGAGCAGCAGCGCCCGGGGGCTCCAGCCCGATGCCCGGGCGGCGTTCAGCAGCAGCGCACCCGCGACCACCAGCACCGACCCCAACCACTGCGCCGGGCCCGGGATCTCATGAAGCGGCGGGAGCGCAGCGATCGCGGCAGAGAAGACAGGCGAGAAGCTGAGCATCGGGATCGTCACCGACAGCGGTGACATCCGGACGGAGACGACGAACAGGACGTTGGCTGCAACGTTGATCGCCACTGAGAGCGCCGCCGGCCAGAGATAGTCGGAGTGCACCGTGGGCAGGCCCGAGGTCGCCAGCCAGACCGCAAAGAGCGGGACCTGCCCGAGGGTCAGCGCCACCACGAGCGGGATCGCGGGGAGCCGCGAGGAGAGGTTCTTGCGGAGCGCGTCGAAGCCGGTCCACCCGATCGCCGCAACGACCATCATCAGGAGGGCATACAAGGGTCAGTTCCCCCCAGCGCCCGGCTGCTGCCGGGTCGGAGCCGCGACGCTCGGTCCCGTCCACGCTGTACGGGAGACGAAGGGAGCGCTGCGGAGAGTGCAGTCGCTGAGGTCGCAGCTCGGGCATGCCGCCGGGCGGCACGGCTCCATGTGGAGCATCAGCTCGGAGTCAGCCCCGAACTGCCGGCACAGGCCCGCCTCGATCTCCTCGGCGGCCTCGTGGGTTGCCTCAAGGGTCCAGAAGCGGGGGAAGACGACGTGCAGGTCGATATGGACCCGCTGGCCAAGCCGCTGCACCTTGGCATGGTGAGGCGACGACCAGCCGGGCCTGCGGATCCGCTCGAGCGAGGTGGCGATGCCCTCGAGGATGCCCGGGTCAGCCTCGTCCATCAGGCCGCCGATGGCTTCTCGCACGAGGCGGAGGCCGGCGAAGCAGATGTAGATGCCGAACACGCCCGCGATGAGCACGTCGAGCACCGCGATCTCGGTGATCCAGACGACGCCGACACCGGCGACGACAGCGAACGTGGTGATGGCGTCTGACTTGAGGTGCTCTCCACCGGAGACGAGCGTCGGGGAGTTGAGCCGTCGTCCCCTGCGGACGCTCGCCGTGCCAAAGCCCCAGAGCGCGAGGCCGATGATGGCCTCGACGAGCGCGCCCCAGGTGAGCGCCCGCGGCGGCTCCCCGGCCTGCCAGTGCACCACGGCGATGGCAGCGATCGCGATGCCCGCCGAGAAGATCAGCGCGCCCTCGAAGGCGGAGGCGAAGTACTCGACGCGTCCATGGCCGTACGGGTGCTCGTCGTCGCGCGGCCGGGCAGAGAGCCAGAGTGCGTAGAGGGTGAGCAGCGATGTGACGACGTTGGCGATCGACTCGATGGCGTCGGAGAGGATCGCGACGCTGCCGGTGATCGCGTAGGCGCTGACCTTGCCCGCCGTGAGCACGACGTTGACCGCGAGCAGGACCCTGCCCCAGGACAGGGCAGAGGTCGCTCGCTCAATCGGCTGGATGGACGGGGACGAGTCGGGGCTCATGGGGACTCTTCGGGGAGGGGGTGCCTAGCCCGGTCTGGCAAGGGGGCGCAAGCGACGGCGTGCCTTCGGGGTGAGGATTCCTGTTGTGACAGGATCGTGTCATGGGTATGACGATTTGCCTCGGTTGAGCCTTGGAGTGGAGAGATGAAGACGAAGAAGCCGATGGGCGTCACCGCCGCGACGCGAGCAGTCCAGCTTGCGGCCATCACCGTTGCGCTGGCCTCGTGCGACGATGGCGACAAGGCCGACGGGGCGGCTGACACCGGCACCGAGGAGAGCGGGTCGGGTGACACCGGCGCGGATGACACCGGTGCGGATGACACCGGTGCGGAGGACACCGGAATCGATGGCAGCCCCGGGGACGGCAGCGGCGCCTTCGACGTGGGCGACCCCGATGGCTCCGGCGAGTCTCGCTGGCCGGCGATCCCGACGACGGAGCAGGGCGGGCTGTCGGGGCCGACCGGGTACGACCCGGAGTCCGCGGCTCCCGCGGGCGCCGCCAGGGCCGGTCGCGTCCGGGGGCCATCGACCACCTTCTCGGGTCCCGAGTCGAAGTGTCGCGTCAACGACTGGGTGCTTTCGAACGAGCGGATCCGCGTCTGCATCGCCGACGAGCGGAGCGTGGGGCAGATGACCTTCACGGGCGGCCACATCATCGACATGGAGCGGGTGGGGGAGCCGGGCAACGACCGGCTCGACCTCTTCGTGCCGTCGAATGGCATCGCGCCGCTGACGGCCGACGAGATCACGCTGCTCCGGGACGGCTCCGATGGCGGGGCGGCGGTGCTGCGTGTCCGCGGCGTGAACCTGGTGCTGAAGCTGATCGCGGGAGTGATCGGCGACATCGGCGCCGGCTCCGCGATCGAGGCCGAGACCGAGTATCGGCTCGCGCCGGGGTCGGAGTACCTCGAGGTTGTGACCTGGATCCGCAGCGGGACGTCGGGCGGTGCGCAGGTG
>JBILLP010000165.1:0-7053 GCA_044376025.1 Bradymonadia bacterium | reverse complement strand
CCGACCTGACGGTGACGTTCGGGGCAAAGAAGTGGTGCCACCTGCTGTCGCCCGCGGTCGACGCGTGCGGAGAGACGGTGGTGGCCGACATCGGGTTCCCGCCGGCGTTCGTCGATGCGCTGGGTGCGCGACACACGACGCTCGCGGAGGCTGCACCGAGCCTGCCGCAGGTCAGGGGCTCCGCGCACAAGGGCTCGCGCGGCACGGTCGTGTTGGTCTGCGGCTGCGACGAGATGCCCGGGGCTGCGGCCCTCGCGGCGGCCGGCGCGCTGCGCTCGGGCGTTGGGCTCGTGGCGCTGGGCGCCCCCGCGTCGGTCCGCTCGCTGGTCCAGGCACGCCACCCCGAGGTCGTCGGCCTCGGCGATGACACGCTTGAGGCCCGGGTTTCGCGGGCCGGGGCGCTGCTCGTCGGCCCGGGGCTCGGCGCGGGTGCCGAGGGGCTCGAACGCGCACGACGCGCGCTCGCGGCGACGTCCGGGCTGGTGGTGATCGACGCCGACGGGCTGAACGCGGTCGCACGCGGAGACCTCGATGCGCCCCCGGGCTCGGTCGTCACCCCCCACCCGCTCGAGCTTGCCCGCCTGCTCGGTGTGGGGCTGCCTGACGTGCTGGGCGACCTGGTCGGGGCGACCGAGTCGCTGGCCCGGGCGCGCGGATGGGTCGTCGTGGCGAAGGCAGCGGGCGCGGTGGTCGCGGGTGGAGGCGCCCCCACGCAATTTGCCGGAGGGGCCGAGCCGGCACTTGGCTGTGCCGGGTCGGGCGATGTGCTGGCGGGGCTGCTCGCCGGCCTGCTCGCACGCGGCGTCGAGCGCCGTGAGGCAGCCTCGCTGGCGGTCTGCCTGCACCATGGCGCAGGGGTCCGCGCCGCTCGGGGTCGCGGCGTGGCGGCGACGGCGGTCGACATCGCGGAGTCGCTGCCTGCCGTGATGGCGGAGCTGGGCGCCCGGGGCTGCCGGTGAGCCTGTGGCGCGCCGTCGGCATCGCGGTGGTGGCGATGGCCTGCCTGGGTTCGACCTGCGAGCGACGCGACCACGGCGAGGTGATCGACCTCGAGGTCAGCGGCGGCGCAGGCGGAGGCGACACGGTCAGGTCCTTTGCGACCGACGAGGTCTCACGCATCAGCCTGGACTACCGCGTGCGGGCCGGCGGCGACGGCGGGCGCTACCGGCTCGATGCGCAGGTGCAGACCACGGGTTCACCCGACGCCGCGACCTGCGAGACACTCTCGGGCGGCATTGACCGGAACGTGGCGGCCCTGGTCGGCGACGCCGGCGGGGGGCTTCCGGATACCTCGCCGCCGCGCCTCGCCGCCTTTGGACAGCGTTACCGCGTGTCGGTCGAGGCCGGCACGCCCGGGCAGCGCGCCTGGGTCCGGTTCGAGCCGACCGGCTCCGGCGTCTCGTCGGTCGAGATCACGGTCGCGGGGCCCGACACCGACACCGTCGTGCGAACCCGTGACACGGTGGTCGAACCCGCATTCGAGCGGAGCCTCGACGAGAGCTGCGGCCTTACGGGAACCGTGCGGCGCTACCTCATCGAGGCAGGCACCCAACACTTCGTCGGCTTTGCGGCCGACGCGGCCGGCACGTTCGACGTGGTGCTTTCGGGCACCTGCGAGGAGAGCCGAACCGTGCCGGCGACCTGCCCCGGCGCCGCCTCAGCCGTCACGCGCGCGGGCACGTTCACGCTCGGTGCCGGCGCCGACGTGGCCGGGCACATCGCCTCGTCGCAGCTCGGCATCGGCGACCTGGTCGTGGTCGGGCTGCGCTGCGAGCGTGACGGGGGCGACTGTTCGGGCAGCGCCGAGCTCGTCGTGGGCCTCGAACCGCTGGAGTGCCGCTCGACAGCCGACTGCGACTCCCCGCTCACCTGCTCGTCAGACGGCTACTGCGTCGGGGACGCGGGCTGTGCGGCTGCGCCCGGCGGTTCGGGCCGTTGGTGGTGGCTGGCGCTTCTGGCCGCTCCGCTGCTTCGGCGCCGCCGCCTGCCGGCGTCGGCCGCCCTGCTCCTGGCGCTGCTGCTGCCCGGCACCGCCGGTGCAGCCCCGCGCGGTCGGGCCGACCTCTACGCAGAGGCGGGCGTCGGCGGTCGCGGGTTCATCGGCGAGCTCGCGAAGGTGACCTCGCCCGGCATCAGGGTCTGGACACGTCAGGGAATCCAGGCCGGGTGGGTCGGTGGGGCGCTGACCCTCGAGACTGACTACGTGCTCACCGACCAGCCGGCCCCGCCCTACGGCAGCGGGCTGCAGACGGTTACCGTCGGCATCGGGCCGCGCCTGCACTGGGAGCTCGACCGGTTCGAGGTCCTCGCCGGGCTCGACCTCAACCGCGTCGGCGTCGTCGCCAACCCGCTCGTCCGGCAGATGGGCAGTGACCGGAGCTTCTACGGCTTCGCCGGGCTCGCCCAGGGCCGCTACCTGTTCGGCGGCGGGCTCTTTGTCTCGGGCTCCGTCGAGGCAGCGGCGTTCCGTGACGCCCGCGCCTGGCGCCCTTCGTGGGCGGCAGGCATCGGGATCGGCATCCACTGACCGGCGCCGGCGGCTGCACCTCGCGCCCGACGGCACGCTTGCAGAGAGTGCCGCGACCGTCGAAGATGCCCGCGTGAGACCCCGACGCTCCGACGGCCTTGCCACCCGACAGAAGATCCTCCGCGTGGCGACCACGATGTTCGCCGCGGGCGGGTACGAGGCCACGTCACTTCGGCAGATTGCGGTGGCCGCAGAGGTCGATCTCGCGACGCTGAAGTACCACTTCGGCGACAAGCCGGCGCTCTATTCCGAGGTCTACCGTGTGGGCCACGAGGCCTTCATCGGCATGGTCGGGCCGGTGCTGCAGGCGCTGCTCGCGGTCGAGGACGAGGAGGGGCTGGTTGTCCAGATCGGCCGGCTCGTCGACGAGGCGCACACCTTCGCCGAGCACCACATGCCCTTCATCCAGACCGTGATGTACCGGCTGCTTGAGGACTCGACCGACACGATCCGGCTCGAGGAGGACCTGCAGGGCGTGGCGCGCGGCATGATCGAGACGGTCTTCGATGCGCTCGCCGCGCGCGGCGTCACGAGGCGCGTCGATGCGCGCGCCTTTGGCACCTTCTTGCTCACCTCGCTGGGCTTCTGGTTCGTGACCGGCCAGAAGAAGCCCCACTGGTTCGGGGCGCCCGGCCTCGACACCGCTGCCGGCCGGGCGCGTTCGGAGGCCTTCCTGCGGCGCCAGATCCTGGCGGCGCTGCTCCTCGACCCGGCGCGAACCGGCTGAGCTCGGTTCGGCTTGCGCGCTGCGCGGCGAGTCGGTACCCCGACCGAGCCTTGGTTCCGTCCGTGCCCTGCACGGCGGCGAAGCGGGAATCCGGTGCAAATCCGGAACTGACGCGCAGCGGTAAGTCAGGCGTGTTCGCCACAGGACACTGGCCCTCGGGGCTGGGAAGTCGGCCGAGCACCATGCCTGCAAGTCCGAAGACCGGCCCGGGCCACCGCTTGCGGTGCCACGTCCCTCTCCCTCGCGCCCGGGGAGCCATCGTTTGCCGGTTCGACTCGCATCGCGCGTTGCGCGACGTTCGGGTGCCCTCGCCATCGGGGCGGCGCTGCTGTGCCTCGCCGCACCGGCACACGCCGACGACCCCGACGGCAGCGGAGCCCCTGTCGCGGCCGAGCCCGGTGTGACGACCCGCACCTACGGCAACCTGGCGACCGACGAGCAGTGGTGGCTTCGCCCGGGCTCCGGCGAACGGCTCGACCTCGCGCCGACGCGCGGCAGCTACGCCGACCTCGGGCGGGAGCTCGAGCAGCTCCCGGGCGTTCGGCTGCGCGAGACCGGGCTGCCGGGCTCGCTCGCCTACCTCTCTGTCAGGGGCTCGACGCCCGGCCAGGTCGCGGTGCTGCTCGACCGGCTCTCGCTCACCGGGGCCTACGCCGCCTCGCTCGACCTGGGTAGCCTGCCGCCCGACCTGCTCGCCGCCGCGGAGATCTACCGCGAGGCAGCCCCGCTCTGGGTCGGACGCATCGGCGCCGGCGGCGCGCTGGTGCTCCGCAGCTCGGCCGCCGACGCGCCCCGCCGCTGGTTCGCCCTTTCGCTCGGCTCCTGGCGCACGCGGCGCGCCTCGGGCGGCACGTCGGCCGAGCTTGGCGGCGGCAGGCTCGGTGCCGCGCTGTCGTATCGCGGCACCGAGGGCGACTTTGCCTGGTACGACCACCTCGGCACGCCGCTCGACACATCGGACGACCGCTGGGCAAGGCGCGCGAACAACGCCCGTGACCAGGTCGCCACCCTGCTCCACTGGTCGCACGAGGGCGATAGCTCCGCCCTCTCGGTCGGCACGCTGCTGCAGTTCCGTACCGGCGGGCTGCCCGGGCACGCGAGGCTGCCGAACCAGGCGGCCTCGCAGCAGGACACCCGTGCGGCGCTGACGCTCGAGCACCGCGCCTGGGGCGAGCAGCTCTCACTCGACTCCGACCTTGGGATCGACCTCTCGCGGGTCGCCGTCGACGACCCACGCACCGAGCTGAGCGCCTTTGGCGAGTCGGGAGACGCCCGCGACCTGCGGATCGGCCTTGCGCTCCGTCCCGCGTGGAGGGCAAGCCAGGCCGAGCGTCGGCTTGTGCTGCGGGGCGTGATCGACGCCAACACCGAGCGCCTGACCGTGCACCGGGCGACCGGCGACGTCGACGCGCAGCGCGACGAGCTCGGCGCGGGCGCCGAGGTCGAGGGGTCGGTGGGTCGCCTCGCTGCGCTCGTGAACCACCGCGCGACCCTCGCGCTCGACGGGTTCGAGGGGCATGGCGACGCCCGGTGGCTCCTGGCCACGCAGGCGATGCTGCGGCTCGACCTCGATGCCGGGCCCGCACCGCGCGCAGAGCTGCGGCTCGAGGTCGCGCGCGCCGAGCGGGCCCCGACCTTTCGGGAGCGGTGGGGCGGCACCGACGCCACTGTCGCCAACGACGGCATCGAGAACGAGGTGCGGACCGGCGCGGAGCTGGCCTTCGACGGCCGCCTCGAGGCGGGGCCGTGGGCGATCCGCGGCGGTGTCGCGGCCTGGGGCCGCCGGTACGACTCGCTGATCGTCGCGGCGACCAACAGCCAGGGCGCCACCCGGTTCGTCAACATCGCCAGGGCAGAGGTCGAGGGCGTCGAGCTGTCGCTGGCCCCTTCACGCGGGTCTTCGTACGGGATGGCGGTCTCGGGCGCATGGCAGCGTGCGCGTGAGCTCGGCCCGACCGGCGAGTCCGACCTGCCGCATCGACCTCGGCTCTCTGCGACCGGCGATGCCTGGTGCGCGTTCGACACCGCCCCGATGCGGATCACGCTCAGCGTCCCCTGGCGCGCCTCAGGCAGATTCTTCGTCGATCAGGCGAACATGTCGGAGCGGCCCGCGACCTGGGAGATCGCGACCCGGGTCGGGGTCGAGCCAAGCGCCCTCGAGGGCTGGCGCGCAGAACTCCGCGTCGAGAACCTGCTCGACAGCCAGGTCGGCGAGGTCGGCTGGCGCAACGGCGGCAAGACCGAGCAGGTCCCCTGGGCGTGGTCCGACTACGACGGGTTCCCGCTGCCGGGGCGCGCGATCTACCTCACCCTCTCATGGAGCGACGCCCGATGACGCACGCATGCCTCGATCGAGCGAACCGGGGACTTCCGGCGGCGCTGCTCCTGTTCGCGCTGCTGGGGTGCGACGCGACGCCGGCCGCGAGGGGCGCCCGGGGGCAGACCCTCGTTGTCCGGGACCGTGCCGGCTCGATCGAGCTCCAAGAGGGCTCCGGAACCGGGGTCGGCTCGCCGCGCTGCTACCTCGCCGTGTCGTCCGACTTCTCGGAGACCGCCGCCATCCACGCCGTCGAGGTCGGCGAGCGTGCGATCGCCGCGACCGAGGCGCTGACCTCGATCGCGACCGATGCGCTGGTCCGGGTCGTGGGGGAGCGGGTCGTCGTGCTCAACCGCTACCCGGGCAGCACGGTCCAGACGCTCGACCCGCAGCGCCGGTTCGCGACCGTCCGGGTGCATCGGCTCGAGGATGGCAGCAACCCTTCAGACGTCGTGGCGCTGCCCGATGGACGAACGCTCCTCGCGCTGTACGGCGCGGGTCGCCCGATCGACGGCGGCGAGCTGCGCGTGGTCGACCTCGAGGCCACCGATGAAGCGGGCTTCGAGATCGAGCGCCACTCGCTCGCCGAGTGGACCGAGGACGACGGCAACCCCGAGGCCACCCGGCTGTTCGTTCGCGGCGACACGGTGTTCGTGCTGCTGCAGCGGCTCGACGCCTACCCGGGTTGCAGCGAGCGCGGGCGCGGCGCCGTCGTGGCGCTCGACGCCTCGACGCTCGGGCCGGTGCCCCGCTTCAGCGGGTCGCCGATGCTCGAGCTCGCCGGATGCAACCCGTACGCGGCGGCGCTCGACGAGGCCGGGCAGCTCTGGATCGCCGAGGCGGGGGCCTTTCGCTGGTCGGGCAGCACCGAGGACGACGGGGGCATCGAGCGCGTTGACCTCGAGTCCGGTCGCACCTTCGGGCTGGTCGCCACGGAGTCGGTCCTCGGCGGCGACGTCTCCGGCGTGGCGGTGCAGGCGGGCACCCTCTGGGCGACCGTCGCCGACGCCGCCTTCTCGACCCGCGTGATCCGGGGCCGCGTCGGCAGCGGCGGGCTCGAAGCGGCGCCCACCGCCTGGTCGGGCGAGAACGTCTTCGACATCGTGCCCGCCGGGCAGGGCGCGCTCGTCGCCGACCGGAACGCCGCGTCCCCGGCGATCGCCTGGATCGACGCCGAAGGAACGGCCCTGGCGCGGGTGGTGCTGCCGGCGCCGGCCGTCTCGTTCGCCGACCTCGGGGCCCGCGAAACCTGCGCCGGCCTCGAAGCGTTGCGCCGGCCGGATTGATCGGTCACCATACGCGCATGGGAGAGAACCTGGCACCGGCATCGTCGTCTCTGCGCCTCGCACCGTGGCGCCTCCTGGCTGCGCTCACCATCGCGGCCCTCGCAGCCTGCTCGTCGGACCCCGGCAGCGGCGGCGCCGATGGCTCGGGCGACTCCGCCGACGGCTCGGGAGACACCGGCCTCGACGCCGAACCCGA
>JBILLP010000164.1:0-7059 GCA_044376025.1 Bradymonadia bacterium | reverse complement strand
CCGGCGTCGGCTCGCCGCTCGACCCCGGCAGCCGGGTCCGCTACGGGCCTCGTCGGGGTGCCCCAGCCCCGCGTCCGAAGCCCATGCTGACCTCGACCCCATGAACGCACCGCCCCGCCGCATCGCCATCGCGCTCTCGCTCGCCGCCACACTCGGCACCGGCTGCTCCCTCGCGCAGGGGCTGCTGCAGCCACAGTCGAACTACGGGGCGACCTGTGCCGCGGCAGCCGACTGCACCTCGGGGCTGCAGTGCCTCGACACCGGCCGCACGAACGGGAGGCGCTGCGTCGCCGGCCCGGCCGGCCCCGCGGGGTCTGACTGCCTCAGCGTCTATGAGTGCCAGGCCGGCCTGCTCTGCGGCCTGAGCTCCGGCAAGTGCGAGCGCGGAGGGCTCGGCCTGCCGGAGTGCGACAGCGACAACGACTGCCGCGGCGGCCTCGTGTGCCGGTCCGGCCGCTGCGGGTCGCCCTGACGCCTCGCCGCCTCGGCGGTGGCGACCCCTGCGGAGTACGACGTTGACAGGCATTCGCGAATGCTTCAGCATCCGGCGACGGGTTCTGGAGTCGCTTGGTCAACTCTCAGAGGGACGATGAATCGCGCGATTGCGTGGAGTGCATGCTGGCTGGCTGGCGCTTGGTTCTGCGGTTGTGCGTTGGCACCGACGCCACTGTACGTGCGACACGACGTCGGAGCCCTCGCACCAGATGACGAGGATGAAGATGTCGTCGTCAGCGCCGCCGCCGCTCATCTCCGTTCGGACCCTGCGCTGCGACTCGCGATCATCGGACACGCGGATTCCACGGGCTCAGCGTCGTCGAACCGCGAACTCTCGATGCGAAGAGCACGGCGTGTTCGTGAGCTCCTGGTCGAACGTGGCATCGAGGTGACCCGGTTGGACGTCGCAGCGCGAGGTGCAGAGGAGCCTGTTGCGTCAAACGCCACGGAGGCGGGCAGAGCGCAGAATCGACGGACCGAGTTGTTCTTCTACTACCCGTCGCGTGGCAGCGCGCAGAGTCAGTACGGTTCGATGCTGGTGATCGACGACCGCTGATCGCGGCATGGTCGGCTTCGGGCGACGTGACCCGCTCCGTTGACACCTCTGCGGCCGGACCCTAGACGGCCGGGTCGAAAGTGGACCAATTCGGTCCACTTTGGCGTCGCCACCCCGCGATGCCTCCCGCCGCCCCGCAAGGTCTTTCCATGGAAGCGCTCGAGAGCCACATCTCCAGCGACTACAAGTACGGCTTTGTCACGTCGATCGACGCCGACGAGCTCCCGCCCGGGCTCGACGAGGGCGTGGTCGCCGCCATCTCTGCCAAGAAGGGCGAGCCCGACTGGATGCTCGAGTACCGGCTCAAGGCCTTCCGCCACTGGAAGACCATGGTCGAGCCCCGCTGGCAGAACGTCACCTACGAGCCGATCGACTACCAGGGCATCAAGTACTACTCGGCGCCCAAGGCCAAGCCGCAGCTCGAGAGCCTCGAGGCGGTCGACCCCGAGCTGCTCGCCACCTTCGAGAAGCTCGGCATCCCGCTCACCGAGCAGAAGCGGATCATGAACGTCGCGGTCGACGCCGTCTTCGACAGCGTCTCGATCGCCACGACGCACAAGGAGAAGCTGGCCGAGGTCGGCGTCATCTTCTGCTCGATGTCCGAGGCCATCCAGGAGCACCCCGAGCTGGTGCGCAAGTACCTCGGCTCGGTCGTGCCGCACACCGACAACTTCTTCGCCGCGCTCAACGCCGCGGTCTTCTCCGACGGGTCGTTCGTCTACATCCCCAAGGGCGTCACCTGCCCGATGGACCTGTCGACCTACTTTCGCATCAACGCCGCCAAGACCGGCCAGTTCGAGCGCACGCTGGTCATCGCCGACGACGGCGCCTTCGTGAACTACCTCGAGGGCTGCACCGCGCCGCAGCGCGACGAGAACCAGCTCCACGCGGCGGTCGTCGAGCTGGTCGCCCTCGAGCGCTCGACGATCAACTACAGCACGGTCCAGAACTGGTACACGGGCGACCGCGAGGGGCGCGGCGGCATCTACAACTTCGTGACCAAGCGTGGCACCTGCCTCGGCCGCGCCTCGCGCATCTCGTGGACGCAGGTCGAGGTCGGCTCCGCCGTCACCTGGAAGTACCCGAGCTGTGTGCTGCTCGGCGACGACTCGGTCGGCGAGTTCTACTCGGTGGCGCTCACCAAGGACCGGATGCAGGCCGACACCGGCACCAAGATGATCCACCTCGGGCGCAACACGCGGAGCACGATCATCTCGAAGGGCATCTCTGCCGGCGAGTCGCACAACAGCTACCGCGGGCTCGTCCGCATCGGGCCCAAGGCAGAGAACGCGCGCAACTACTCGCAGTGCGACTCGATGCTCGTCGGCGACAGGTGCAGCGCGAACACCTTCCCCTACCTCGAGGTGCGCAACAACACCGCCACCATCGAGCACGAGGCGACGACGTCGCGGCTTGGCGCCGACCAGCTCTTCTACCTTCAGTCGCGCGGCATCGACGAGGAGAAGGCGATCTCGATGCTGGTGAACGGCTTCTGCGAGCAGGTCTTCAACAAGCTGCCGCTCGAGTTCTCGGTCGAGGCCGTCAAGCTGCTGGAGCTCAAGCTCGAGGGCAGTGTGGGTTGAGGCCTCGTGGCCCGCAGGGGGCTGGTCCAGACGTGTGAGAGATGTCGATGAATCTGCTTGAAATCAAGGGGTTGACCGCCTCGATCGAGGGGCGCCCCATCCTCAGGGGCGTCGACCTGGTGGTGAAGCCGGGCGAGGTCCACGCGATCATGGGCCCGAACGGCTCGGGCAAGAGCACGCTGGCCAAGGTGCTGGCGGGCCACCCGGACTACGAGGTCACCGGCGGCAGCGTCACCTACTCGCCTCAGCTCCGGCCCAAGGACCTGCTGGCGATGGAGCCCTTCGAGCGGGCGCGCGAGGGGGTCTTTCTAGCCTTCCAGTACCCGGTCGAGCTGCCGGGGATCTCGAACGAGCTCTTTCTGCGCGCCTCGTTCGACGAGGTCTGCAAGGCGCAGGGTGTCGAGCCGCTCGACGACGCGGCCTTCAAGGCGCTGCTGGCAGACAAGGCTCGGCTGGTCGAGATGGACCCGGCCTTCTTGGCGCGCCCGGTGAACCTGGGCTTCTCGGGCGGTGAGAAGAAGCGCAACGAGGTGCTGCAGATGGCGATGCTGCGGCCGCGGCTGGCGCTGCTCGACGAGACCGACTCGGGGCTCGACATCGACTCGCTCCGGCAGATCGCCGCGGGCGTCAACAAGCTGCGCACGCGCGACAACGCCTTCGTGGTGATCACCCACTACCAGCGGCTGCTCAACCACATCACGCCCGACCACGTGCACGTCTTCTGGAACGGCCGCATCATCAAGAGTGGCGGTCGCGAGCTGGCGCTCGAGCTCGAGGAGCGCGGGTACGACTGGCTCAAGCCCGAAGCGGTGTAGCGATGGCAGGCACCCTCTCACCGCTGCTGGCGGCGGTCGCCGAGGCGCCGCGCCCCGTGGATCCCGACCGCGCAGCCGCGCTAGAACGGGCGCTCGAACGGGGCCTGCCGACGCGCGCCGACGAGGACTGGCGCTACCTCGACCTCCGGACGCTGGCCGAGCAGCCCCGCACGCTCGATGCCGGCCCGACCCCCGACGCGGGACTCGTCGCCGGGCTCGCCCCGGCGTTCGAGAACGAGATCCGGCTCGTGATCGTCGATGGACGGCTCGACGCCAGCCTGTCGTCACCCCCCGGGAGCTGGTCGTCACTGATCGGCGGTGCCGGCCCCGGCAGCCCGGGCTGGGCGTGGGGCGACCTGGCGGTCGGGCTTGACGGCGCCGCGCTTCGGCTGCGCCTCGCGCCGGGTCGCCAGCTCGGGGAGACGCTGCACGTGGTGCATGTCTCGACGCCCGGGGCGGCGCGCCTGACGGGGGCGACCTTCTGCCTCGAGCTCGGCCGCAGCTCCGCGGCACGGCTCGTCGAGTCGCACGTCGGGCTCCAGGGCGCCGAGGTGCTCGGATGCGTGCAGACGACGCTTCGGCTTGGCGCCGATGCGGAGCTCCGCCACGTCAAGTTCCAGGACGTACCCCACACCTGCACTCACATCGCAGAGGGCCGCGTCACCATCGAGCGTGACGCGCGCTACCACAGCACGGTGGTCACGACCGGGGCGGCGCTGTCCCGCGACACGCTCGACGCGGTCGTCACGGGCCCGGGCGCGCAGACGCGGCTCGCGGCGCTGTCGTTCGCCAACGCGGGGCAGCACATCGACCACCATACCTCGCTCGACCACACCGAGCCCGACTGCACCAGCCACCAGCTCTACAAGGCGATCCTGCGCGGGTCGGCCCACGGCGTCTTCAACGGCAAGATCTACGTGCGCCAGGCAGCGCAGCGCACCAACGCCGACCAGCTCAGCAAGAGCCTGCTGCTGTCGCGCGAGGCCCGCGTCGATGCCAAGCCGCAGCTCGAGATCTTCGCCGATGACGTGCGGTGCACCCACGGAGCGACCGTGGGCCAGCTCGACGCCGAGGAGCTGTTTTACCTGATGTCGAGGGCGATCCCGAGGGTGACCGCGGAGCGGATGCTGCTCGCGGGGTTTGCGACCGACGTGCTCGCCCAGCTCGCCGACGCCGAGCTCGAGCGTCGCGCGGCCGAGCAGATTCGACGCGCCTGGGAGGTCTGACATGGGCTTCTACATCCACGTTCAGGACACGCCCAACCCCAACGCCGTCAAGTTCATCTCGTTCTACACGGTGAAGTCGACGGGCAAGAGCAACTACAAGGGCGCCGCAGAGGCCGAGCATGTGCCGCTGGCGCGCGCGCTGTTCGAGCTCGATGGCGTCGAGCAGCTCTACCTGTTCGACAACTACATCACGGTCAGCAAGCGGCCCGACGCCGACTGGTCCGACCTGTCGACGCGCATCCTCGACCTGCTGCAGCGCGACCTGCCGGTCCACGACCCCGATTTTCTCGACCCCGAGCCCGAGGAGGCGCCGCGCCCCGAGCGCACCCCCGAGATCGCGGAGATCGAAGAAATCCTCGACCGCACGGTCAAGCCCTACCTTGCGGCCGACGGCGGCGGCATCGAGGTCGTCGAGCGCACCGGGAACCGCATCTTCATCAAGTACCAGGGCGCCTGCGGAACCTGCCCGAGCTCGATCGGCGGCACCCTGATCGCGATCCAGAACGTGCTGCGCGACGAGCTGGGCCCCGACATCGAGGTCATCGAGACCTCGGGGCTGCTCGGGCAGCTCCACCCCGAGTTTTGAACCGGCGCGCGGCCTCTGCTGGTTTGACACCTCGTCAACCCCGGTGGTATCTCCGCCTCCATGCATCCAGGTGGGTTCTGCTCGTCGGGGTGCGTTCGTGATGCGAAGCATCGCCTCGCCGGAGCGGACGTCCGAATGCCAAAGAAGCTGAGCGCGCTCCTGGTTGAGGACCGTATCGTGACGTTCAAGCAGATGGACGCCGCGGTTCAGCGCCAGAAGAAGGCGGGCGGGCGGGTCGGCACCAACCTGCTCGAGCTCAACAGCATCAGCGAGGAGATGCTTGTCCGCTATGTCGCGCGCACGCGCGGGCTGCCGCCGCTGCACCTGTCTGAGCTCGCATCGGTCGAGCCGTCGGTCCCGTGGCTGCTCACCCCGGGCCAGGCGAGCGACCTCGGCGCCATCCCGTTCTCGGACGACGGAGAGGTGGTCAAGCTCGCCGTCGTCGACCCGCTCACGCCCGAGAAGCTCGGCGAGCTGGGTGCCCTGATCAGCCGCCGCTTCGAGCAGTACGTCATGCTCGAGAGCCGCTTCTGGCAGGCGCTCAGCGCCTTCTATGGCCTTGAGGTGCCGTCGCGCATGGCGGCGCTGAACGGGCGGCACCCGGCGGTGATCTCGCTCAACCGGGCCGTGCCTACACCCGCCGGTGCGCGCGCCCCCGCCGCGCCGAGCTTCTCGCTGGCGGCCGACGCGCCCCCGGGCCTCACCTGGTCGGTGCAGCAGGTCTCTGCCTTCTTCGACTCCGCTGACGACCGCGACGAGATCCTGCTCTCGCTGCTCGGCTTCTCGGGCAAGTTCTTCGCCACGCGCATGCTGCTGGTCGTGAGCCGCACGGAGCTCAGGGGCTTTGCGCTCCAGGCGCCGGTGCCTCCGCGCACGGCGATCGAGCAGGTGACGATCGAGCGGGTCTCTGGCATGCCGCTCGACCGGCTCTGCGAGGGGGGCAACTACTTCGTCGGGCCTCCCGCCGCGGCCGGCACCGTGGCGTTGTACGAGCAGCTTGGCCTGCCGCTGCCATCCGAGCAGGTGCTGCTGCCGATCCGGCTCGGGCCGCGCGTGGCGCTGCTGCTCGTCGGCGATGTCGAGCGGGCGCTGAACCCGCGCGTGCTGACCGTGCTCTTCGCGGTCTGCGAGCGCATGAGCCGGGCGCTCGCCGCCCTGATCCGGACCCGCAAGCAGTCGGGCGCCGTCCCGCGTCGGGTGTCGGGCTCGATGACCACCGTGACGCCCGCCGATGTCGCGGCACATGCCGCAGCGAGTGCCCTCGCCGGCCGACAGGCCGAGGAGATCCTCGCCGGCGTGGCGGAGACGTCGCAGCCGGCGCGCCGTGGACTGATGACGATGCCCGAGGGTGAGGTCGCGCTGCAGGGCCTCGACGCCCTGACCGAGGCCGCCGGCCCGGCCGAGCCCGCCACGCCCGACGGAGGTCAGCCCCGACAGCCCGTGGCTCCCGACGCGGCCCCGGGCCCTGGCATGGGCTCGCCGGCACCGAACGAACCGCCGCACGAGGTCGCACCCATGTCAACGCCCGCACCCCCCGCATCGCCGAGGCCCGAGGCAGCGTCTGCCGGCGAGCCCGTCGCGCCGACGCCGATGAGCACCGGCACTGAGTCCCCGGGCCGCGAACCGGTGCGGATCACCTCCAGCGTCAGGCCGCGGGTCGATACCGCCGGCTCGGTCTCCGCCCCGGGTGGCCCGAACGACACGGCCTCGAGCCCGAGCGCCGTCACCCGGGCGCTGACCGTACCCCAGGCTCCCGTGTCGGGCGGCGCGACCCGTCCGGTCCCTGTGCCCACGCCGC
>JBILLP010000163.1:0-7100 GCA_044376025.1 Bradymonadia bacterium | reverse complement strand
CCAAAGACGACGTCGTCGACCGCGGCCGGGTCGATCCCGGCCCTGCCGACAAGCTCCTTGAGCACGTGCGCGCCGAGGTCGGCGGGATGGACCTTCGAGAGGCCGCCGTTGCGGCGTCCGACCGGGGTGCGGACGGCATCGATGATGTAGGCTTCAGCCATGACCTTCCTTGCTGGGTTCGATACTCCCGTCGGGGAGCCTTGGGGGTGAGACTACGCGGACTCTGGCGTGGTCGGGCCGTCGAGCAGGTGCTCCGCGACGACGGACCTGTGGTAGCCGGCGTCGCCGTAGCTTCGCGCCAGTGCCCACGTTCGCTTCAAGAAGAAATGCAGGTCGCACTCGGTCGTGTACCCGATCGCACCGTGGACCTGCAGCGCCTTCTTTGCCGCAAGCTCCGCAGCGTCTGAGGCGGCGGCCTTGGCCATCGCAACCGACACCCGGGCATCGGCAGCGCCCGACGCGATGCTGGCCGCGGCCCGCGCCACGAGCGGCCGTGCCATCACGACCGCGGCGTGGGCGTCGACGAGCTGGTGCTTGACCGCCTGGAACGAGCCGATCGGCTTGCCGAACTGGTTTCGCGTGTTCGCATACTCCACGGCGAGCTCGACCATGCGCGAACCCAGGCCGATCAGCATCGCCGACGCCGCGAGCGCGGCGCGCTGCGACGGCTCCGAGAAGGCGCCCTCCCAGTGCGGAGCACGCACGGTCGCGAGCCGCCGCGTGGCATCGACCGAGGGCTGTGGCGTCACGTCGTAGCCGGAGCGGGGCAGCAGGCGGGGACCCTGCGTGGAGCGCAGCAGACAGAAGGCGGCCTCAGCGGCCCAGGGAATCGGATGCGACGGGTCGGTGCCTCCCGTGACGACACGCGAACCATCGAGGATCGGCTCGAGTGCCGCGAGCACGACCTCACGCTGCGAGGGAGGCAGGCCCAGCAGCGACGGGACCACGATGGTCGCGGCCTCGATGAGCGGCCCGGGCGCGGCGACACGCCCGGCCTCCTCGAATGCGATGGCGAGCTCGAGCTCGGTCAACCCCAGGCCGCCGGCGGGCTCGGGCGCGAGGATGCCCAGCAGGCCAAGGCCGGCGAGGTCCCTCCAGATCGGGCCGATCCGGCCCGGATCATGCCAGACTGCCCGTACCGCGGAGGGCGGACAGATCCGCGCAAGGCCGGTGCGGAGGGTCGCGGCGAGCAGGTCCTGTTCTTCGGTACGCGCAAACCGCATGGCTCAACCCTTCGGAAGGCCGAGCACGCGCTCGGCGACGATGTTGCGCTGGACTTCGTTGGTGCCTGCGTAGATCGGGCCCGCCAGCGCGAACTGGAACCCCTTGACCCAGGCGCCGTCGTCGGCCGCGAGCGAGGCGCCCGACTCGAGCTCGGCCGTCTCGCCGAGCAGGCCCAGGGCCGTCTCGTGGAGCTTGAGGTCCATCTCGGACCAGAACAGCTTGTTGATGCTCGACTCCGCGCCCACGCCCTTGCCCTCGATCATGCGCGCGGCGGTGGCGTAGGTGTGCCAGCGGTAGGCCTCCGCCTCGATCCAGCCCCGCGCAACGGCATCGCGGCTGACGGCGTTTCCTCGACCGAGCCGGCGTCGGTGCAGCTCGACCAGCTTCGACGCGGTCGCCATGAATCGACCCGGGCTGCGGAGCGAAAGGCCCCGCTCCGAGCTCGTCGTCGCCATCGCCACATGCCAGCCCTGGTTGACCTCGCCGATCACCATGTCGTCGCCGACAAAAGCCTCGTCGAAGAAAACCTCGGCAAACCCGGGATCGCCGTCGAGGCGCTCCACCGGCCGCACGGTCACACCTTCGGCCCGGAGCGGTACCATGAAATAGCTCAGCCCCTTGTGGCGCGTCGCCGCGGGATCGGTGCGAAACGGCCCGAAGAGAAAATCACAGAACGCGCCGCGCGTGGTCCACGTCTTCTGGCCGGTGAGCAGCCAGCCGCCCTCGACGCGCCGCGCGGTCGCCTGCAGCCCGGCGAGGTCGCTGCCTGCGTTCGGCTCAGACCAGCCCTGGCACCAGAGCTCGGTGGCCGACGCGATGTTGCGGAGGTAGCGATCCTTCTGCGCCTTGGTCCCGAACTCGAAGAGCGTCGGGGCAAGCAAGAAAACCCCATTCTGTGTGACGCGTGACGGGGCACCCGCGCGGTAGTATTCCTCCTCGAAAATCAGCCACTCGATCAGCGAGGCGCCGCGGCCTCCGTACTCCTCGGGCCACGCCACGACCGACCAGCCCGCCTCGAACAGGCGCTTCTCCCACTCGAGGTGGCGGGCGAAACCCTCTGCGGTGTCACCGGAGCCGAGCGGCTCGCGCGGCACGTTCGCCCCGAGCCACGCACGCGCCTCGGCCCGAAATGACCTCTCCTGGTCAGTGAATTCGAGATTCATCGTCCTTGGCTCCGGTTGGCGCCGGCCATCGAGCGGGCATCCTGGCCTGCGAGGTGGTCGGGCGAGGTCAGCGAATTGTGCGCGTGGGCGAGGTGATGCAGCCCGTAGACGGCGTCCATGGTATCGCGCATGCCCATGCGGTCCTCTGCGGTGTGGATGGCCCGCTTGGCCAACGCCACCGCGAAGCGCGGCTGCGCGGCGATCCTGTCGGCCAACGCCAGCGTCTGGGCCTCGAGCTCCGCGCGCGGGACAACCCGGTTGATCATGCCGACCTCTGCCGCCCGGCCCGCTCCCATGCGGTCGCCCAAGAAGAGGAATTCCTTGGCGAGGCGGGGATTCATCACAAACGGGTGCGCGAAGTACTCCACACCGGGGATGCCCATCCGGAGCACCGGATCGGCGAAAAAGGCATCATCCGACGCGATGATGAGGTCGCATGACCAGGCCAGCATCAATCCGCCCGCGATGCACGCCCCCTGCACCATGGCGATGGTGGCCTTGGGCAGCTCGCGCCAGCGGCGGCACATGCCCACGTAGAGTTCCGCCTCACGCACGAAGATGTTCTCGGACCCCGGCTTGTCGGCGTGGGGGTACCACGAGGTCGCGCGCCGCTCGAAGGGCTTGTGGATATCCCGACCCGGCGTGCCGATATCGTGACCGGCAGAGAAGTGGTCACCGGCGCCGGCAAGCACGATGCACCCGACGTTGTCGTCGTTGACGGCCCGCGCAAAGGCGTCGTCGAGCGCGAAGGTCATCTTTGCGTTCTGGGCGTTGCGGTAGGCCGGCCGGTGCATCGTGACGATCGCGACCCGACCCCGGACGTCGTAGAGGACCGGCTCGCCTTCTTCGGTTGGACTCTGCGTGGCTTCGCTCATGGCTCGGCGGTCCTTCAGCGCGGGGTCGTGGGGACTGGCAGCCGCCGCAGCGTCGCGTCTGCCTCGATCATGATCCGTGCGACAAGCTGCTCGACCGAGGGGAGCTCGTCGATCACGCCGGCGACCTGCCCCGTCGGCAGGATCCCGGCCTCGATGCGCCCGTCGACCAGTCCGTACTTCGTGAGCATCGGGGCCGACGGCGCCAGCGCGACCTGGCTCCACGTCAGCCCCTGCGACCGCTTCATCGACCAGGCCTCGCGCAGCAGCGAGATCCACCCGTCGCCGGTTGTCTGCCTCAGCGCCACGGCGTGCCGCAGCGCTGCAACGAACCGCCGCAGCGGGGAGGCTTTCTCGAGCGCGTCGATGAAGGGCGTGCGGATCACGCGTTGAGGGTAGCCGTCAACCGCCGTCGTGACCACCGTTCCGGCGGGATCGGTCGACAGGTAGATCTGCTTGGCCTGCTCGGGAACACGGCTCTCCTGCGTCAGCAGGAACCTCGTGCCCATCGCGACGCCCTCTGCACCGTAGGCGAGCGCCGCGACGAGGCCGCGCCCATCGAAGAACCCGCCGGCCGCCACGACCGGGATCGAGACCGCCGAGCAGACCTGCGGCAGAAGGATGGTCGTCGCTACGGAGCCGGTGTGGCCACCGCCCTCGCCGCCCTGGCAGATTACGGCGTCGACGCCCCAGTCCGCGACCTTCTGCGCGTGCCGCTTCGCCCCGATCGTCGGGATGCAGAGCACACCGCCGGCCTTGAGCCGGGCGATGACCTCCTTGTTCGGGGCGGCGGCAAAGCTCGCCACGCGCACCTGCTGCTCAATCAGCAGGTCAACGCGCCTGAACACGTCGGCCTGGTCGGCACGGAGGTTCACGCCGAAGGGTCCCGCCGTGCGCTGCTTCACCTCGGCGATCGCGGCGACGAGCTCCTCGAACCCCATCGTCGCCGAGGCGAGGATGCCGAATCCGCCGGCATTGCAGGTGGCCGCCGTGAGCCGCGGACCCGACACCCAGCCCATGCCGGTCTGCACGATCGGGTAGCGGCAGCCGAGCAGCGCGGTGAGCCGTGTCGGGATCTCGGGCACCGGAGCCATGGTCACGCCTTCAGCTCGCGGGCGGCCCACCCACCCGGGTCAAGGGTCTGTCGAATCAGCGCAGACTCCGCAACGGTCGGCGCCCGCGAGACCGCGAGGTCGGGAGCCACGGAGATGTCGAAGCCAGTGGCTCCGCGCACCTCATCGACCGAGACGCCGGGGTGGACGCTCCGCAGCCGCAGCGAGCCGTCGTCGGTCTCGAAGTCGAAGACGCACAGGTTCGTGACCACACGGTGCAGGTGGTGAAAGCGCGCCGCCTTGCCGAGCGCGGCCGCGCGATCGTTGCCGATGCCGCAGACAAAGTCGACGGTCGGCACGAGCACCTGCGGGGAGTGGTTCGGGATCCAGTAGCTCGTCTTGTGGCAGATCGTGTTGCCGGGGGCACCGCGCGCTCCGATGAGCTGGGCCTTGGGCCGCTCGAAGCTGCCCACGAGCGAGATGTTCTGGTTCCCGAAGCGGTCGAGCTGGCTGGCACCCATCATGACATGCCGACGGCCGTGCCAGACGATGTCGAAGATGGTCCGGTAGGGAATCCACCCCTCTGCCTGCTGCCGCAGCTTCTGGTCGTCACCGACCGAGAACCCGGTCAGCGTGGCGACGCCGTCGCTCATCGCCAGTTCAGGCTCGAACGTCAGCCGGGCCAGGCGTGCACCGAACATCGGGATGGTGCCCATCGGGCTCGCCAGGATCTCTCCATCTCCGCGGAACGCCTCCGCACAGGCGACAATGCAGACCTCTTCGCGCCGGATGTCGCTCATGCCGCACCTCCGATCGCGCGACGGTACTCCTCGTGGGTCACGTCGATGTACCGGGCCTTGAAGTCGCTCCACGCCTCGGGCGACTTCGCCGACGCGGCATACGCCTTCTGGAACGCCTCGTCGCGGCCATAGTCCGGGGGGCACTCGGTGAAGTGCGCGCCCTGCGGTGCCTCGATGACGCCATCGACCATCCACCGCTGCACCCGGAGCGTGTGCAGGCTGCCGCCGCTGGCAAGGTCGGCGGTCTCGACGAGGCGCTCACACGACACGAACCGCTTGGTCGCGGCCATGCAGTAGAGGTCGTCGAAGTAGGCGTCGGGCCCCAGGAACTGCGTGTTCCCCTGACGGTCGGCGCGGTTCATGTGCACCAGCGCGACGTCGAGCTTGATCGCCGGCATCGCCACCAGCGTCTCGTCGGCGTCGTAGGGCGAGGAGATCGTCCGGATCCAGGGATTCACCTCGAGCACGCTCGAGCCGAGGCCCGCCCGGGTCGGCAGAAAGGGCAGGTTCAGCGCGGCCGCGTACAGGCCCCACTGCAGCATGCCCTCGTCGACCTCGCTCGCCTCGATGGCCCCCGCCTGCCGCGCCGCTCGAAAATGCGGCTCGAGCGGGATCGAGTCGAGTGACACGAAGCCGTAGATCGCCCTGCGGACCCTGCCCGTCGCACACAGGATGCCGAGGTCGGGGCCGCCGTAGGTCACGATGGTGAGGTCCTTGAGCGACGAGCGCGCGATCGCCCTGACGAGCGACATCGGCTTGCGGCGCGAGCCCCAGCCGCCGATGCCGATGGTCATGCCGTCACGGAGCTCCGCGACCACCTCGTCTTCGCTGATGCGCTTGTCGGCCACGTCGCAGCTCCTCGTCGACCTGAAAAATACCCCGAAACCCCGGCTACCGGTTGAACGCCGCGTCGCGCTTCTCGACGAAGGCGCCGCGCGCCTCGTCGGCCACGCCTGCGAGGTTGAGCTCGAAGGTGAATCCCTGCTCGAACCGGTAGCTCCGGTTCACATCGACCGGGTCGATGCCGTTCAGCGAGGCCTTCGCCGCCCGCAGGATGGTCGGTGACTTCTTCGCCAGGCCCTCGGCGATCCGGAACGCCGCGTCACGGAGCCCCGCCCGCGGTACCACCTCGAGCACCGAGCCGAAGGCATGCAGCTCCTGCGCCGACGCGTTGGCACAGGTGTAGACCATCGCCCGCATCTTGTGCTGCGGGACCAGCCGAGCCAGGTGCGTCGCGGCGCCCAGCGCCCCGCGATCGACCTCGGGTAGCCCGAAGAAGGCATCGTCGCTCGCCACGATGATGTCGGCGTTGCCGACCAGCCCGATCCCGCCGCCGACGCAGAAACCCTGCACCGCCGCGATCACCGGCACCGGGCACTCGTACACCGCCTTGAAGGCCGCGTAGCAACCGTGGTTGGCACCCAGCAGTGCAGCGAAGCCCGGCGTGCGCTGCATCTCCTTGATGTCGACGCCCGCATTGAACCCCTTGCCCTCCGCCCGCAGCACCACCGCGCAGACCCCCGCGTCGGCCGCTGCCGTGCGCAGCGCCTCCGCGAGGTCGAACCAGCCCTGCACCGGCAGCGCGTTCACGGGTGGGCAGTCGACGACCACCTCGGAGATGGCGCCGTGCTTGTGCAGGTGGATCGGCATGGGCAGCGTCGTGCTGAGGTGGCCCGGGGCGACGCCCCGCCCGCGACCCGGGTGGCGCGGCCCCGACACTAGAACACGTTTCACCGCCGTTGGCCAGACCCAAGCTCCGACCGGCCCCCGCCCCCGACGATGCCCTATCCGAGCGGCCCGGGCGCCAGGTCCAGACGCGCCTCGAAGTCCCCAACGCGGCCGACGGGCCTCAGCATCCGAGCCGGACCCCAGCCGGTCTCGACCTCGTCGGTGAATCCGGTCTCCGCAGCCTGCTCGGGCCCAAGGGGCGGCATCGCCGGGTCGCCGGTCCCGCGGCGCGCCTCGAGCTCGACCGCGACACGCGCGAGC
>JBILLP010000162.1:0-7112 GCA_044376025.1 Bradymonadia bacterium | reverse complement strand
GCTCCGCACCCGGTACGGCCGTGTCTTCGTCGAGTTTGGCAACCCGGTCGGCATGGCGGAGTTCCTGAACCGGTACCACGGGGACCACCGGGGCGAGATCGCGCAGGGCGACCTCGACCGGACGGTGCGGCGGCTCGCCTACCGGCTGATCCACGAGATCAACGACGTGACGACCGTCACGCCCGGGGCGCTCGGGTCGCTGATCCTGCTGAACTCACCGGCCCGCGCACTCTCGCTCGACGCGATCTGCCGTGAGGCAGGATTCGCCATCGGCTACCTGCGGGAGAGGAATGCCCGGTTCAGCGACTCGCTGCGCAGCGCCCTCGACCGGAACCTCGCGACGATTCACCGGCCGACCACCGGCTCGGTCAACGTCACCGACCTCGACGCCTTTGACCGCGAGTACGTGACGACCAAGCTCCCTGCGGCGGAGCGGGCCGTCGAGGCCGAGGACGACGGCCTCGGGCGCGCGATCCGCGAACCGCTCGTTCGGGCGCTGTCGCTGCTTGCCGGCAAGAAGCTGGTCGAGGTCCGGCAGGTCGACGGCGAGACGCTCTACCTCGTCCCCGAGGACCGCCGCACCGAACTGACCTACTACAAGAACAACATCGTCCACTACTTCGTGCCGGAGGCGGTCTTTGCGACAGCGCTCTTCGAATCCGGGGAGTCGGTCGTCGAGCTCTCCCGGGCCCGCGAGAGCGCCCGCTACTACTCGCAGCTGCTCAAGCTCGAGTTCTGTTTCGCAGAGCGGGAGCGTTTCGACGAGGTGTTCTCTGCGAGCCGCGACGAGTTTGTGCGCCGCGGCTGGGCGGCACCTGGCGCGACCCCGGACACGCTGGAGCTGTCGCAGCCGCTGCCACCGGCGGCAGAGTTCATGCGCGGCCTGCTCGTCTCGACGATCGAGACCTACTGGCTCTGTGCGCATGTGCTCCTCACCCAGGTGAAGGGTGAGACCCCCGACGCCTGGACCGAGCAGAAGGCGATGACCAAGGCCGTGCTCGCACGAGGCAAGCGGCTCTACCACGAAGGCAGGCTCATCTTCACCGAGTCCATCTCGATCAGCACGCTCGAGAACGCGCTGAAGGTGTTTCGGGAGCTCGGCCTCCTCGAGACCTCGAGCGAGAGCCGTGGCCGCAAGACCGCCCGGCTCTTCAGGCCCTCGCGCGACCACGCGAGCGACCTCGAGCGGCTTGCGGAGAGGCTCTCCTCGCTTGTGGAGCGGCAGCGCAGGGACCCGAACTCGCCGCTGCACCGCTGACGCGCGGCGCCCGGGCCCGTCGGCGCACGTGGACCTTCAGGCGGCGTGCGGCCCGAGTGTGGCCACAACCTCGAACTCAGACCTGAGGAGCTCTCCGGCGACGCGTCGAATCTCGTCGCCCCCGATGGCCGCGAGCGCGCTCGAGACGCGAAAGCACTCGTCATACCCGACGCCGAGCAACTCGTCGGCGACAAAGACGGCGGCGCGGGCGCCCGGCCGCTGCAGGCCGATCTCCCGGAGTCCCGCGAGGCTCCGTGTCGCGCGCAAGCGCTCGGCGTCGCTCACACCCTCGTCGCGGATACGCTGCAGCTCAGAACGGATCGCCTCGATCGCCTCGGGGACCTTCGCCGGTGAGGTCGCCATGTAGACGGCGAATGACCCGACGTCGTACCCCGGCGTCAGGTAGGCGCCGACACTATAGCAGAGGCTCCGGCGGTCGCGCAGCTCAAGGAAGAGGCGCCCGCCCTGCCCGCCGAGCACCGAGGCGAGGACCTCGATGGCAAGCCTGTCAGCCGAGGCGTAGGCCGGAGCCGCAAAGCCCAGGACGATGTGCGACTGCTGCTTCGACCGGGCCTCGTCGATGCGGGTGGCGGGGTTCGGCGCCGGCTGCGAAGGGGCCGGCGGCATGGGCAGCGGCGAGGCGCACGGCCGGCGCGCAGCGAAACCGGCCTCGACCAGCCGGTACACGGCGTCGGGGTCGACGTCGCCGACGACCGCCACGAACATGCGCTCCGGGCGAACCGCCGCCGCGTGCAGCGCCTCGAGGTCTCCGCGCTGCAGCGCCGCGACGGTGGTCGCCTCACCCGAGACAGGACGCGCATAGGCGTGCCCCGCGTGCAACCTCCGGTGGAACAGGTCGAACACCGATGCGCCGAGGTTGTCGCGGCGGGAGGCGATCTCCTGGAGCACCTCCCTGCGCAGGCGCTCGACCTCGGCCGCCGGGAAGGCCGGGTCGAAGAGGCACTCTGCAAAGAGCGCAATCGCGCGCGAGAAGTCCCGGGACAGCGCGGTCATCGAGAGCCCGAGCGACGAGCGACCCGAGAAGCCGGACATCGACGCCGCGAGATCGTCGAGCTCACGCGCAATCGAGCTCGCGTCACGCGACGAGGTTCCCTCGGTGAGCAGCAGCGAGGTCAGGTGACTGACGCCGTTGTCCCGGGCGGTCTCGAACAGCAGCCCCGCCGGCACCGCCGCCCGCACCGAGAAGGCCGGCGTCGATGCGTCGCGCTGCACGAGCAGCGTCAGTCCCGAGGGGAGCACCGCGCGCAGCACCCCGTGGGCGTCGGCCGACCACGCCGGCGGCGTGAGTTCTGCAGCAACGCGGGCAAAGGTCGCGGGGATCGCCTCGGCGAGGCGGGTTCGAAGCGCCTCCTCATCGGCGCCGGGCGAGACCAGCAGCCCGACGGTGAGCGCCGAAGGCACGAGGTAGGTCCGGGCGACCCGCAGCAGGTCGCCCGGGGTGATGCGGTCGGCGACCGCGAGGATCTGCTCCTCGTAGGCGAGGTCACCGGCGACACTGGCGTAGTAGCCGAGCCTCTGGGCGATGCCCTGCGCCGTCTGCATGCCGTAGATCGTCTCGCTGCGCAGGAGCGTGCGGGCGCGGGCCAGCTCGTCACCCGAGACCTCGCAGTGGCGTAGCAGGGCGACCTCACGGACGATCGCCTCGAGGACCGGAAGGGGATCGGCCGGCTGCTCGCCCCCCGCAAAGCTCGCCCCGACGAACGCAAGGCCTGGCTCCGCAGGGCTGTAGAGCGAGGCGGAGACGCCATCGACGAGCTGCATTCGACGTTGCACCACCTCGAACAGGCGTGAGCTGTCGCCCTGACCGAGGATCGTCCAGAGCAGCTCGAGCGCGACCGTGTCGTCGTGCCGGAGCGCGGGCGCCCTGAAGGCGAGCTGCAGCAGCGAGTGTTCGCACTCGCGGCTCCGGACAAGGAGCCGCGTCTCGGCCTGGGGAGGCTCCGCCGCGCGCCCGGGGCGGCCAGCAAAGGCAGGCAGGTCGCGGGGCACGGCGGCCTCGACCCAGCGCTCGACCTGCTCGACCCCGACGTCACCCGCGACCACGAGGAGCATGTTCGCCGGGTGGTACCAGCGCCTGAAGAACCGGAGCACGTCGTTGCGCGTCGTGGCGGCGACGCTCGCCTCGCTGCCGATGACCGGCCGGCCGTAGGGGTGGACCCTGAAGGCCTCGGCGAACATCGCGTTGCTCAGCACGCGCGAGGGCGCATCGAGGCTGCGGAGGATCTCCTCGCGGATGACCTCGAGCTCGCGACCGAGCTCGTCGGCGTCGAAGGCACTGTTGAAGACGGCGTCGAGCAGTACCTCTGCGGCCTCGTCGGCGAACCGCGAGGGGGCGACGATGTGGTAGACCGTCTGGTCGAATGAGGTCCAGGCGTTGATGGAGCCGCCCGAGGCCTCGACAGCGCGCGCGACCTCGCCGACGCCGCGGCGGGCCGTGCCCTTGAAGAGCATGTGCTCGTGGATGTGCGCCAGCCCGCTCTCGTTGGGACCCTCGTCTCCCGAGCCGACCTTCACCCAGACCTGGACCGCGACCACGGGGGCCGCACGCGACGGCCTGACCACGACCTCAAGCCCGCTGGCGTGGACAAAGGTGAGATGCGGCGGCTCGGACGCGGGCATGGGTTGGCTCCTGGCGCACGAGCCGTGTCGGGGGCAGCCGGACCGTGACGTTGTGGCAGGGCCCTCTGGTGGCAAAGGCGATCCCTCAAGTCAACGACGGTTGTGCAGACCTTGACACCCCGGGGCGCAGGCGGTCAGCGATGGCTCCATGTCGGCCAGAAGCATCGTGGATCGGGCTCGCGCCCTGCTGAACCGGGGAGTCGTTGACGGCGGAGAGCCCCATGACGTCGCGGTGCTGGTGCTCTACCCGGCCTACCTCGACGCGCTCGGGCGCGACGCCCGGGAGCGCTCGCACCTGCGCCGCACGCTCGTAGCCCTCGAGGCGCTGGAGATCCGCCCCTGGTCGGTCACCGAGCTGCTGCTCGGCGCCTCGACCCGGGACTCGCGCGGCTATGTGATCGGCGCGGTCGATGCGGAGCGTCAGGCCGGCGATGCGAGCGGGATCGACTTCGCGTCGGAGCTGGTCGAGGAGCTCGATGGCTGCCTGCTGCGCTGGCGCCGCTCCGGCGACGGGTATCTCGCCGACCACGGTGGGTGGCGGCTGGGCGGAGGCCCGGGCGGCGACGGCGGGACAGGCCGGCACGTCTCGACGCAGGTCGGGGTTGGCCTCGACGCGCACGGGAGCCGGCTGCAGCTCACGGTAGCGTGCGGGGCAGACCTCGATCTGGCCGCGGACTGGCTGCGACGGGACTGGCTGCGGGTGCTCGCAGGAGAAGCGCGCCGACGCTGGGCAGCGTCGGACGCGGGTCAGCGCTTCTCCCAGCGGAGGAGCAGTCGCTGAGCGTCGCTGATGCGTCGGGCGCAGGCGGCGAACTCCGCGTAGTCCGATGCGGGGACGTAACGATACGGGATGTCGATCCCGCGCGAGACGACGGTGTCGGCGCCCCGGCTTGCGACGGAGATGGAAAGGGTCATGCCACCGCACGAGAGGTCAACGTCGCCGGAGGAGTCCGCGAGCGCATAGCCTTCGGGTGCCGTCAAGGTCACCGTCACACGCTCGTGGAGCATCGAGTCGATGCGAAGCGGGCTCCGCCGTGTGGCATCCTGAGCGTAGGTCTCTGCGATCGCCCTGAAGTAGAGCGTTCCGTCGAAGACGAGCGCGTCGCCGTCCGGGCGCACAAACGAGCGCGTCGAGAAGTCGTAGCTCGCGAGGATGGGAGCACCGGTGCCGTCAAGGTTGCTCCAGGCCAGCGAGGAGATCGCGGCCCCGGGGAAGGTCCGCGCCAGCGAGCGCTCGAGGCGCTGGCGGCGCTCGTCGAAGTCGGGGACCGAGTCGATGTATCGGCGATACGAACCGGTTGACCCACGCGGGATCGACTCCTGCACATGGCCGGAGCCTCCGCCATCGGGGGTGAGCCGGACGGTCGTGTCGACCGCATACAGCGTGTCCGCGGCCGGCCACCTCGGGGTGGTCCCGATGGTTTGTGGGCCGTCGACCCAGAGCACCTCTGCGCCCTGTCCGGTCTCTGGCAGCCAGTCGAACTCCGCGTGGTCGTTGCCCACCGGCAGGTAGTAGGCCTTGCCGTCGAGCTTCACCTCGATGAACCCGGACTGGAAGCGCTCGGGGCTCAGCACGCTCCGTACGACCGGGTCAGAGGTCACCGGCCTGAAGTAGCCTCGCCGGGCATCGAATCCGCGGTCTCGCAGAAGCACCCAGAGCGCATCGAAGCGGTCCCCGCGGCCGCGGAGCAGCGTTGCGAAGCCGGATGGCGTGGCGCTGCTCGACTCACCGACGACCTGGTCCGTGACGTGGGCGAAGAGCGCACGCAACGTGGCCTCGGTCCGGGCGCGCGGAAGACCCGCCGTGACCGCAGCCATCGCGGTGGCCGGCACGATGGCACTCTCGAAGGACCACCGCCGCATCGCAGCGTTGAACACCGCGAGGTCGAACCCGTGCGCGATGGCGACGCTGGGCACCCACTCCTCCTCGGGTGCCGCCTCGTTCTCCGGCGGGATCGGCCCCATCCGCTCGTTCGTCCAGGTGTACCGGACGCGGTCACCGCGCCGCTCGATCACCGGGTCACCGGCATCGCGGGCGTCGATGCCAAGCGCGCCATCCCACGAGCTCGGCAGGTCGTAGCTGACCGTGGTCCTGAAGAGGTAGGAGCCACTCGACTGGAAGAAGAAGCGCGACGAGGGGGTGACGACGCCCTTGCCGTAGCCGGAGCGGTTCTCGCGGACCCACGCCACGTCGATCATATCCCCGACCTCGAGCTGTGGAAGCGAGATCGTCTCCTTGCCGGCGATGTCGGCGGGTCCCACGCGGCGGCCGTCGGGCTTGATCGCCTGCACCCTGATGACCTCTGCCCCGTTCGGGATGCTGACCTCACCGAGCGACGAGAGGGCGTCGCGGGAGTGGGCCTCGACGATCTGGTGCACCACCGCGAGCTCGGTGCCGTCTTCAGAGAACCAGCTCGTGGCGGCGTCGAGCACGTAGACGGTGTCGACGTCCGAGACGCCGCCGGTCGCCTGGTAGGCCTCGATCGCGGCGTCGGACTGCGAGTCGATCTCATCGAGCAGGCTCGGCAGGCCGACGACGTAGCTCGAGGCGACGCGGTCGGCGTCGGTGGGGTCGGCCGCGCGGGCCGCGCGCATCGCGTCCTCGGCCTCTGCGCGGGTGCGGGCGAAGGACTGGCCGACCCGCGCCTCCGCACTCGCAGCTCCGATGCGCCGCGTGAGCTCTCCCCGGGCGGCGTCTGCTGCAACCCCGTCGCCAACGGCCGCTGCGGCCCGCATCCACGCGAACCACCTCGCGGCAATCCACGGTGAGTTCCGTGCAAGCGACTCTCGCTCAGCCACCGCCTCGGCACCCTGCCCCTCGAAGCCGAGCAGGTCGGCCCTCCACTCCCGCACCGCCGCGCATCCCCGCATCTCCGACGGCGCCGGCAGGTTGGCCGGGATGTTGCCGAGCGAGGAGCGCTCTCGGGCGAGCGCAGACCAGAGCTCGCACGGGGCGAGAACCGTCGACGCCGCGAGCCTGAGTCCCCGTTCGGCATCTGCGTGCCGCCCCTGCTGCCGGTTCACCTCGGCGAGCGCCAGGGCGAGTCCTGTCGAGTGGGCGGGGTCAACGACCTCGAGCAGGCGCGCCCGTGCGCTGTCGGCCTGCCCATCGGCGAGGCTCTGCTGTGCCAGGTCGGCCTCGATCTCCGCGTCGCGCGACGCGGGCCCTGCGGCCGCCCGCAACAGGCTGCGCTTGAGGTCGGCGCGCTCCGCC
>JBILLP010000161.1:0-7130 GCA_044376025.1 Bradymonadia bacterium | reverse complement strand
CGGCGAAGACGCTCTTTGGCCGGCCCGTTCGCCCCTTCTCGCACGGCTGCATCCGGGCCGAGGGCCCGCTTGAGCTGGCCGCGATCCTGCTGCGCCGCGACCGGGGCTGGACGGCGGCGCGAGCACGAGACTTCGTCGATGACATGGTCGAGGGCGACCACGAGGAGTGGGTCGGGCTCCGCCACCCGGTGCCGATCCATGTCGAGTACTACAATGTGCACGTTGACGATGACGGTCGCACCTCGTTCATGACCGACATCTACCGGCTCGACATGCCGCGGGTCGACGCCTTCGAGGCGTCGCTCGGCGTGAAGGCCCCCACGCAGGAGGTCAGCCTCGTCGACGTCGCGGTCGACGGGTCCGGTGCGGAGGGGCCATGAGTGAGGCCCCCGGCGTCGCGCCGCCCACTGACGAAGAAGCGGCGGCTGCGCGGCGCGTCCGCAACGCCGCGTCGCTCGACTACCCGTTCGGTGCGCCCTCACGCGGCGTATCGGCGTTGGTCGAGGCCCTGCTCGACGCCGGCCTGGCGTTTGTGCTGGCGATGTTCGCGGCGCCGCTACCCACGGCGGCCTGGCTCTTCGGGCTCTCGGTCGCGTTCGAGGCCCTCGGGCGGCTGACACAGCCCGGGTTCATGGCGGAGCCTCTGGGGGTCGCCGCGTGGAGCCTGACGAGCGCCCTGCCCTCTGCGGTCTTCGTCGCGATGTCACACCCGGCCTCACTTCGCCGGGCCCGTCTGTCGGCGGCGCGCTGGCTTGGGGGCGCCGCCGGCACACTCACCGTCTGGGGGGTGCTGTGCTGGGCGTGGGCGCCGCGGGTGTTCGGACTGGCTGGCTAGCGCTTCACCGTCACGCAGCCGAGCTCGACCGAGAGCGCGTCGGCACCGGTCTCTGCCGCACAGGTTGCGGGGCAGAGCATGAGGGAGGTCGGGGCGACCGCGGGCGACCAGTACCATCCGGGTCCTTCTACGCAGGCCTCTGCCCCTGCGACATTGGCCACCACCGACTCGCTCCCGTCGGTCGTCGCGACGACATTGACCCGCTCGAGGTCGAGCGCCGCATCGGCCGGCGGCTCAGGCAGTGCGTACGCGCAGGGCACGTGGGTGCTCGAGACGGCACTCGCGGAGATCGCCGCGAAGGTCGCCGACCAGTCGAGCGCGCAGACAGACTCGACCACGCCTCCCGTTCGACGTGCAGCATCGACAAAGGGCTGCCCCACCTCGTCGGCGCATGGATCGCCGGGGCGGGGATTGTCGTCCCATGGGTCGGCGAGCTCGCTGCTGTCCCGGGCGACGATCGCATGAACGACGTACTCCCGACCAAACGCCGGCGAGAGTCGAGCGAGTTGGGACTCGAACTCGGCGTCGGTCAGCGTCGACGTGTCGTCGGTGACGAAGACGATGTGCCGCGCTGAGCCCGGGCGCAAGAAGCCGCTCCAGGCAGGGTAGCTTGCGAGCAGGTCGGCCATGGGGCGCTCGCTGTCGACGAAGCGCCTGACATGGAGGTAGCGCTCGGAGTCGCTGTCACGGCCGGTCGGGCAGGTGCCCTCCGTGGTCGGGCCGGCAAGCGGCGGAGGCACGCAGACGTGGTACATGCCGTCGCCGACCGTCGGGTCGTCGTTGGCAATCATGACCACGCGGATGTCGACTCCGGCCTCCCCGACCGCCGCGGAGAAGGCGTTGAGGTTCCGGGAGACCTGAACGACCTCCTCCTGCATGCTGAGCGAGTTGTCGACGACCCAGATCGCATCGACGGGCCGTACGAGCTCGCGCGCCGTGGCATCGACCGAGACGCAGACCGGACCATTGGTGTCGACGCCGCCATCGGCGGAGGTATCTGCCAACGCGGCGTCCTCGGCATCGGCAACATCGACCGGGTCGCTGCTGCTGTCGTCGCCGGCTGCATCGTCGCCAGCATCGCCCGGTCCGGGCGCATCGGCATCTTCAGGAGCACCGACATCTGCTTCGGCATCCTCAGACGCATCGTCTCTGCCCGGGTCGACACCGGAGTCGCGCGAACCCGAGTCACGGTCGAGCCCGAGATCAGGCCGCCCGGTATCGCGGTCGCGATCAACGGACTCTCCTGAGCCGGCGGAGTCACCCGCGCAGCCGAGCACGAGGCAGAGTCCGAACCATGAGAACGACCGATCCATCGGTTGACGTCTAGCGCGGCCGCGAGGCGGCCTTCAAGCGCTTCGAGGCCCGAGGACCTCTCTACGCGTTGTTGGAAGTGGAGGCGGAGGGAGTTGAACCCTCGTCCGGAAGTGATCCACCCGTGCGTCTACATGCTTGTCTCACGTATTGGATTTTGCCTGCAGGGTCCCCGTGAGCGGGGTCCAGTCGGCGAGCGCCAGATTGATCTCACCTTGCCGGCTCCTCGCGCAGAAACCGGTTCAGCCAGCCTGTTTTGGGTTACGCCGCAGTCAGCCCTCCAGGCTCAGGCTGGTGCGACGTCGCATTAAGCTGCGAGAGCGTACTCGAAGTTTTCTTCGGCAGCTGTTGGTTTGCTGGTTTTGAAGAGGCCACCAGCACCTCTACATGCAACACGAGCTTCTTCACCCCCGTCGAATCCGTTTCGCCCCCGGGGGGTTTGATTGGCAAAGAACCGCGGAAACCACGCCGCTCCGCACCGCATAGTGCCCCGCGCCGGCATCCACAACCCGGTCAGCGCTTCCGGGCCCGCTCCATCTCACGACGGGCATCGCGCTCAGCGATCGTGTCCCGCTTGTCGTGAAGCTTCTTGCCGCGGGCCAGCGCCAGCTCGACCTTGACGTGCGGACCGTTGAAGTAGATCTCGGTCGGGATCAGGGCCAGTCCGGCCTCGCGGAGTTCCCGTCGGAGGCGGTCGAGCTCGCCGCGATGCATCAGCAGCCGTCGGGGGCGGCGCGGCTCGTGGTTGAACTGGTTCGCCTGCGTGTACTCTTGGATGTGCAAGTTCAGCAGCACCAGCTGGTCGCCCTCGAAGTGTGCGTAGGCGTCGCTCAGGTTGGCCTTGCCTGCCCGAAGCGCCTTGACCTCGGAGCCGACCAGCGCGATCCCGGCCTCCCAGGTATCGATGAACTCGTACTCGAAGCGAGCCCGACGGTTCTCCGCGATGCGACGTCTCTCCCTGTTGCCCCTGTCGCTCATGCAGTCCCAGACCCCCGTGCCGTGTCCGGGCTCAAACCTACCCGCGCTGCCGCCCGCGACAAGCCCTCCGCGAAGGCCTCAATCTCGTCACGGGAGTGCTCCGAAGTCACCGTCACACGCAGCCGGCTGGTCCCCTCAGGCACCGTTGGCGGTCGCACCGGGTGCACGAAGAAGCCCTCCTCAAGCAGCGCGGCAGCCAGTGCGACCGCGCGCTCCGGCGTCCTGACCCCGATCGGGAAGATTGGGCTCTGTGCCGGTGTCGACCACCAACCCCGGCGTGACAGGGCCGACGACAGGTCGGCAACCCGTTCGTGCAGCCTCGCCTGACGGTCGCCGGCCTCTAGGTAGGGCAGTGCTGCCCGAACGGCCTCGACCACCGCAGGCGGAGGCGCCGTCGAGAAGACGAACGAACGGGCTCGGTTGTACAAGAAGGTCGCCAGAGGCTCCGAGCACGCCACAAACGCCCCGACGCTCCCGAAGGCCTTGCCGCACGCACCCATCCGCACGTCGACCTGCTCGGCGAGCCCGAGCTCATCGCAGAGTCCCCGGCCGCCACGGCCGCGCACGCCGAGCGAGTGGGCCTCGTCGACAATGAGCACCGCCCCGTGGCGCCCACAGAGCGCGACCAGCGGTTCGAGCGGCGCCACGTCGCCATCCATGCTGAAGATGGCCTCGGTCACCACCACGCGGGGGCCGCCGTGGCCACTGCTCGCAGCGAGGAGCTCCCCAAGGTGTTGCAGGTCAAGGTGCCGGTACACGTCACAGGGGCCGCGTCCGAGCCGGATCCCGTCGATGATGCTCGCGTGGTTCAGGGCATCTGAGAAGAATCGCGCACCCGCTGTGCCAAGCGCCGACAGCAACCCCAGGTTGGCGGCATACCCGTTGGCAAAGAACAGCGTCTTCTCGGTGCCAAGCCACTGCGCGAGCTCCGACTCCAGCGCGGCGTGGCACGGCAGCGTGCCGGCGATGAGGCGCGACGCGCCGGCACCAGACGGCAGGCCGGCGATACGAGACGACACCTCCCGGGCAAATCCGGGGTCACCCGCAAGCCCGAGGTAGTCGTTGGAGCAAAAACACCGCGCATCGGGCATGACACGCGGTGTGCGGAGCCGCCCGAGGGCGGTCCATTCGGAGAGTTGCCGCCCGAGCCAGTCCTCGAAGGAGCCGGTTCGCGCCATGCGGCCGTTCAGCGCTTCTGGACCAGCTTCCGGATCGAATCCTGGAAGATGACCTCGATCTTGTTGGGCGAGAGCACCTCGGTGACGTAGCCGACGCCGAACTTGGTGTGCTCAAGCTGGTCGTGCAGGTCGTACGCGCCCGAGATCAAGTACTTCTTGGGCTTCGCGGCATTGTACTTGCCGTCGAGGCGGTTCCAGACTTCGCGGGCGAATTCGGGCTTCTCGAGCTTCGCCTTGGGCACACCCTCGATCATCGGGACGTGGCGAAGCGGAGAGCGACGCTTGGCCTGGGGCCGGACAACGGCCGTCTCCTCGTCGCCGTGCTCCTCGCCCTCCTCGAACTCACCGTCCTCGATCAGGCCTTCGTCTGTCTCGAGTTCAAAGTCGTCGTCGAGGCTCTCATCATCCCCTTCTTCGGACTCGGTCTCCTCATCGACCTCGTCTTCGCCCGGGGCGTCATCCATGTCTTCGTCGCGTGCCATCTTGCTACCAGCGCTGGGTGAAAAGGGGTCGGCCGGGTGGCCAAGGGCGGGGACCGCGCGCCTTATCGGCGGCTCCCGAGGGCGTCAATAGAACCTCTAGCCTCGCTTGAGTCGCGCCTCGAGCTCGTCGAGGCGCTGCTGCAGGAGCAAGAGCTCCGACTCGGCGCGCCGCGACCGGCTCGCCAGACGGTACAGGTAGCCTCCCACGAGCAGCCAGAGTGCCGCGTAGGCGGCAAGCATCAGCCCTCCGCCGCTGACCGAGTCCTCAACGTTCGCCCCTGAAGGCGCCGGCACGAACCCCTGCTGCGACAGGCGCTCCGCGTCGTAGCCGCCCCCCGTTGGTGCAGCCGACGCGCTTGGCGCGGCCGCAGCTTCGGAGCCCTGTGACGATGCGGGAGCCGCTGCCACGAACGCGCCTCCCAGGACGAGCGCAGCCAGGACGATTCTCTGCAGGTCACGCATGGGATGTCTCCACGGTCGGCGACTTGCGCCGGTCCTCGATGTCATAGCCCCGCGCCGTCGCAAGGCGGTGCAGCCGATCGATCGCCTCCTCGGCCAGCCCGACCCGCACCCGGAGCCAGACCAGGGTCACGAACAGCAGCAGGATCGCCACGAAGGTCACCGTCAACGCCAGCTCCATCTCGTCGCTGATGCCGCCGTTCCGCAGGACGCGCGGATGGTTGCCGCGCCACTTGGTGACCGCGACGCGCACCAGCGGGATGTCTGCAACCCCCAGGATCGCCAGCGCCGCGCAGATCCGCCGCGTCGTCTCCGACTTGCCCCCCACGGCGCGCACCACCAGGTAGGCAACGAAGATCAGCACGGCGATCAGCGTCAGCATCAGCCTCGGCTCGCCCGTCCACCAGGTACCCCAGGCCTTTCTCGCCCACATCGGCCCGCTGATCAGCACGAAGGCGCAGAAGAGGACACCGACCTCAGCCCCCGCCCGCGCGACAACGTCGGCCGTGCGGTTGCCAGAGAGAAGGTAGGCGATCGAGGCCAGGCAGCAGAGGGTGAACCCGACGTAGGCGGCGATGGCCGAACTGACGTGGACATAGAAGATCTTCTGGACGATCCCCATCGTCGCCTCGACGGGAGCGTAGCCGAAGATGGCACCGAGCGCCGCGACCATCGCCAGCGGCGCAATCCACGCCAGTCCGCTCATCCGGTTCACCATGGGACTCTCCTGCCGACGCCGCGCCTCGACGCCGCCCGATGAGGGTGCCGCCGCATAACACACGACCCGATCGCGACAAGGGCCGGCCTCAACCTTCGCCCCCACCGCCTTCGCCGCCCTCGAGCGCGTGGCCGAACAGCCAGCCACCGAGCATCACGAACATCGCATCGAACGCCACCATCATCGTGAGCCACGAACCGGCACTGCTCGAACCCTGCATCGCGGCCACCACACACTGCGTGCCGGCGACCAGCAGCGGGACAGCCAGCGGAAAGAGCACGATCGGGATGAGCACCTCGCGGAGACGGATCGCCGCCAGCAGCGCCGACAGCGTCGTCCCGACCGCGCAGAGGCCAAGCCCACCCGCGGCGAGCGCGGCCGGCACAACCCAACCCGCCTCGGACCAGCGGACCGCGAACACCACGCCGACCAGCAGCACCAGCAGCGACTGTGCCAGCGATAGCATGAGCCAGTTGTAGAGCAGCTTGGCGACGAACATCGCCCGCGCGGCCCCGGGGATGAGCAGCAGCCCCTGCACGACCCGGTCCTCCCGCTCCCGGTCGAACGTTCGGGTGACCACGAGCACCGCCAAGAAGGCCGTCGAGATCCAGAGCATCCCCGGCGCGCTCTCTGCCGCCGCGCGACGCGACGAGAAGCCGGCAAAGATGAACAGCGCCACCAGGACACCGGCAAAGAGCATCGAGGTCATGAAGACCTCGCCGGTCCGGAGTTCGACCCGCAGGTCCTTCGCGAGCAGCGCAGCCACCTGCGACGCCACCGGCGGTCTCGGGGGGCGGCGGCTCACCGGGCCTCCGAGAGGGCCGTGCGGTAGACCGACGACAGCGGCCCCGGGGCGGCGCGATCGTCGACGACACGCCCTGCCGCGAGCACCACGGCGCGGTCGAAGGTCCCGTCGGGCGCGTCGAAGTCGTGGGTCACGACCGCGACAATCCTGCCCTCGCCCGCCAGCGCACGCAGCAGCGCCCAGAGCATCGACCTCGAACGGGCGTCAAGGCCGGTCGATGGCTCGTCGAGGAGCACGATGTCCGGGTCGCCCAGCAGCGCCCGCGCAATGGCGAGGCGCTGCCGCATGCCGCGCGAGTAGGTGCCGATCGACCGGTCGGCATCTGCCACGAGCTCCACGCGGCGGAGCTCGTCGTCGACCAGCG
>JBILLP010000160.1:0-7148 GCA_044376025.1 Bradymonadia bacterium | reverse complement strand
GGTCTTCCAGTACCCGGGCTGGAACGACGCCATCATCTCGCACGCCCCGGGCCACGCCGACCACCTGCACGTCAGGTTCAGGTGCGACGAGTGGGATGCGGCCTGCAAGCGGGCCGAGGAGACGCCGGTGGTCCCGGTTCCGGCGAAGCCCAAGCGGGTGACGCGGGTGGCGGTGCCGGCCTGGCGCTGAGCGCGCCCGGGTCTCACAGTGCGACGCGGTCGGCGAGCTGGAGGATGGCCTTGAGCGGCAGTGTCGCCGGGTACCAGACCACACGGTCGAGCTCGCCCGCCTCGTCAAGCTCGGTGGCGAGCCTTCGCGAGACGCAGAAGATCAGGTTCGCCGGCCCCCGCTGGAGCAGCGGTACGACACGGCGATCGAGGTAGCTGCGGCGCCAGAACCCGACGACCTCGACATGGGCGCGCCGGCCGGAGGCGACCTCGACCAGCGTGAAGTCCGGGACCACGACGTCCTGGCCCTCGACGATGACGAGGTCGGGCTCAGGCTCGATCACCCAGGCCTGCTGCCGCGACTCGAGCTGCGCCTTGAAGGCGGTCACCTCGTCGGGGACCCAGGCGCCCGCCAGCCTGCGGGGAGCGCGGATCGGGTCGCGATGGCTGGCCGTGAAGGTGGCGCTCGGCTTGCCGGGCTCCCGGATCTCGGCCTCGATGCTCCACTCGCGCATCGTGGCGATCGCCGCGAGGGCGTTGGCGAACTGGATCCCGTAGCGTTGCGACGCCTTGAGCACGCTCACCGGTCCGTCGATGGTGATGTGCCAGCTGCCGCCGTCGCCGCGGAGGGTCCTGAACATGAGCTGGTGAAAGCGGAGCGCGCGCACGAGCGCCCTGAGGTCGACCGCGCGGGCCGGGCTGACGGTCGCGCGCAGCTCGGTTGCCCTCAGCAGCAGCGCCTGCGCAGACGAGAGGTTGTAGCGGTCGAGCAGGTCGCGCGGCGTGATCGGTTCCCAGGCATGCAGCACCTGCCGCTCGGGCAGGTCGGCGTAGAGCCCCTCGTCGACCGCCTCGGGGGTGAGGCCGAGCTCGTCGGCGACCGCAGTGAGGATCTCGTCACGGCTCGCGCCGTGTGTGGGGCGAGGCACGGTCGACACGGGGTGGTGGCCTGAGGCGAGCTCGAAGACGCGGCGGCGGAGCAGCTCGGGGTCGGCCGGCGCATCGACGATCCAGGCACACCGGTCGTCGAGCAGCTTGGCGAGCCCACGTGTCAGCTTCTGCGACGAGTCGTCGCCGAGCAGGTCATCGATGGCCTCGTCGAGCTCCGCGCGGCGGTGCCCGACGTGCTGCTCGAACAGGGCGACCAGCTCGGTCGCGCGGTCGAGGTGGCCCGGGTCGTCGGGGTCGACGAACCTCGGGCGCAGGGAGCCCTTGCGCCGCACCGTCTGTACAAGCTCAGCGGAAAGCATCGTGCTCCCGTCGCCGCTCGGAGACCTGCTCCTCCATCGTGTCGCGGGTGACGATCTCGTAGAGCCGCGCCTGCTTGCCGTCGCGCTTGCGCAACACACGGCCGAGCCGCTGCACATGCTCACGCTGGGTGCCCGAGCCCGACAGGACGATGGCCACGTTGGCCTCGGGCACGTCGACCCCCTCGTTCAGCACACGAGAGGTGACCACGACCCGGTAGGCCCCGCTCCTGAAGCGGTCGAGGATTTCGGCCCGCTCGCGCGCGCCGGTGCGGTGGGTGATCGTCGGCAGCAGCAGGCGTCGCGACAGCTCGTACACGGTGGCGTTGTCGTGGGTGAAGATGATGGCGCGGTCCTCGCGGTGGAGCGCGAGCAGCGACTCGACGAGCTCGAGCTTCGCGGTCGATGCCAGCGCGAGCGCACGCTGCTCCCGGTAGGCGCGCATGGCGCGGCGCCCTGCCGGCGTGCGCGCCGCCGCCTGGATGAAGCGCGCCCAGCCGTCGCGCGCGGCCATCGAGATGCGCTGGGCGCGCAAGAAGCCGACATAGACCTCGCGGGCGGCGCGGTAGGCCTCGCGCTCCTCCTCGGTCATGGCCACCCTCAGGGTCTCGACCTCGTACTCGGCGAGGAAGTCTCCTGCGAGCTCGCGGATCTCCTTGCGATAGACGATGGGGCCGACGAGCTGGTCGATCAGCGCGTGCCGCCCGTCGGGTCGTTCAGGCGTGGCCGTCAGCCCGAGCCTGAACGGGGCGATCAGGGCCTCTGCCGCCTGTGCGTACGAGGGCCCGGGCAGGTGATGGACCTCATCGAAGATGACGAGCCCGAACTGGTCGCCGAGCCGCTCGCAGTGGATGTAGAGTGAGTCGTAGGTGGTGACGGTGACCGGCGCGAGGTCGTGGCTGCCGCCGCCGAGCAGGCCCACGTGCTCAAGCGTCGTCGAGGCCCGGAGTCCGGCGTGCCACTGGAGCATCAGGTCGATGGTGGGCACGACAACGAGGGCGGCTCGGCCGACGGCGGCGACGGCGAGGTGTGCGACGTGTGACTTGCCGGCGCCGGTCGGGAGCACGACCACACCGCGGCGGCCGGCGCGGCGCCAGGCCTCGAGTGCTTCGGCCTGGTAGAAGCGCGGTGCCCGCTCGTGGCGGTCCCGCACATCGATCGCGGCATAGGCGCGCGCCTTGTCGTCAAGCCGCAGCGTGCCGCGCTCGTGATGCCGGTAGAGCGCAGCGAAGGCTGCGTGGTAGGCAGACGCGGGCCCGCGCGGCCGGGCCACCCGGGTGTCGAAGACGAAGCCGAGCGCTGCGAGCTCGGGCCCGAGCGACTCGGGCAGCCCCTCGACGACGAGGGTGCCGCGATCGAACCGCAGGGTGACTTCGGAGGGCTCAGGCATGGGGGAGCGCATCTGGCACGACCGCCGCCGGGTCGCAAGGCGCCGCTCGAGTGTCGCTGCCGCATGCTTGATCCCGGTGAGTGTTCCCCATAGGACTCCGGGAACCATGCCGGACGCGAGCCAGGTGGCCGGGTCGGGCGCGACGAATTGGCAGGAAGCAAAGCATGAAGAGCGCGTATCTTCGACTCCTGGGCGTGGGCCTGCTCTCGGCACTGATCGGTGCGTGCGGGTCAGATGAGGCGGACGATGGTGACACGTCGGGGCCGGGCGACACCACCGTCGACGACACCTCCGATGGTTCGTCGGACACGGGCGACGACACGACCCCGGACACGACCGCCGACACGACGCCCGACGGCTCGGGTGACACCTCCGAGGACACCTCCGGCGATGGCTCCGGCGGCGACACGACGCCCGACGGTTCGGGTGACACCGTCGAGTGCCGCACGAACGAGGACTGCGGCTCCCGGCAGGACTGCATCGACAACGAGTGCGTGAGGATCTGCGCGGCGGACGCGGAGTGCGACGACCGCAACTTCTGCACGTCGGAGTCCTGTGTGGACAACCACTGCACCTATTCCCCGATCACCCCCGAGATCGCGGACCCGATCGCCGGCGACTGCAAGAAGAAGGCCTGCATCGAGGGTGCGCTGACCGACGTCGCGAACCCGAGCGACCTGCCGGCCGAGGATGGCGTCGGGTGCACCGAGGCGATCTGCAGCAGCACCTTCCCCTTCCAGCGTCCGCGCAACGAGCTGTGCGATGACGGCGTGGCAGAGAACGGCCGTGAGACGTGCGACGCCAACCTTGGCTGCCGCGCTGGCAGCACGGTGATCCCGCCGGAGTGCCTCGACATCGAGCCAGGCTGGGAGGCTCGCGAGTTCTGCGGTGACGGTCAGGACAACGACCAGAACGGCCAGGTCGACGAGGGCTGCCCGTGCGAGTTCGGCCAGGTCCAGCGCTGCTACACGGGGCCGCCGGTGACCCGTGGCGTCGGTGGCTGCCTCGACGGCCTGCAGCAGTGCGAGAACCGCCTCGCCCCCCGCTGGGGACCGTGCGAGGACTCGATCGCCCCCGCAGAAGAGACCTGCGACGCCAAGGACAACGACTGCGACAACTGCGTCGACGACATCCTCGACTGCGAGCCGCTGCTGACCTGCCCGGTCGAGGACTTCGCCCGGCCGCTCCGCGACTACGTGCTCGACGGCACCGCCATCTACCCGAACCTCTCGGGCGCGCTCGCGTGGCGCTGGACGGTCCGCGGTCCGCCCAACAGCGCGACCACCGGGCCCGAGGACCCGACCGCCGCGCGCACCAGCGTCTACTTCGACGTGTCGGGTGACTACTTCGTGACCCTCGAGGTCACCGACGAGAAGGGCCGCCAGGGCTGCTCGTGGGTCGTTCGTGTGCAGGGCAGTGGGCTGCGAGTCGAGATGCGGTGGGACACCTTCGGCTCGGTCGACATGGACCTGCACGTGAGCCGGCCCGGCGCCACGACGCCCTGGTGCAACACGACCAATGACTGCCACTACGCCAATTGCCGCACGACCGGGACGAGCCTGCCTTGGGGCTATGACCCCTCACCCGCTGACGCCTGCGGAGCGACCGGCTCGGCGACCTGCAACAACCCGCGTCTCGACATCGACAACATCCGCGGCTTCGACCCGGAGAACATCAACGTCGACAACCCGAACAACGGGGACACCTTCAGGGTCATGGCCCACATGTTCAGCGGCAGTGCCCGGACCAACCCCGTCATCACCATCTACTGTGGCGGCCGCATCAAGTCGATCCTCGGTGAGGCACCCGACCTGGTCGGCCTGACCCGTGCCGGCAGCGGCTGCCAGGGCGAGACGTGGCGGGTTGCCGATGTCACGATGTCGGTCGATGCCCGCGGCGTCACCGACTGCTCGGTGCGCGTGCTCTCGAGCGCCACCGGCGGCTGGGACGTCAGGCTCAACGACACCGCGTTCTGAACCGGCTCGTCGTCGCAGGTCGCCCCGTCACGTGGGCGGCCTTCGTCGTTTTTGAGGCCCCTCGCCACCCTCCTCACCTGCCGACCCATGGCCCAGCTCGAGTACAAGCTCCTCAGCCACATCATGACCGCCAACAAGCGGTACAGCCTGATCGAGCCCGATGACCGCGTCATGGTCTGCCTGTCGGGCGGCAAGGACTCATGGGCGATGCTTCACCTGCTTCGCATCCTGCAGAAGAAGCTGCCCTTCTCGTTCTCGATGGTCGCGGTGAACCTCGACCAGGGCCACCCCGGGTTCCCGCAGCATGCAATCCGCGAGTACCTCGATGGCGAGGGCTACGAGCACCGGATGCTGTCGGAGAACACCTACGCGGTGGTGCTCGACAAGGTCCCCGAGGGAAAGACCTACTGCTCGCTCTGCTCCAGGCTCCGGCGCGGCATCCTCTACTCTGCTGCGCAGGACCTTGGCTGCACCAAGATGGCGCTCGGCCACCACCGCGACGATGTCGCGCAGACGGCGCTGCTCAACCTCTTCTACTCCGGCAAGCTCGCGGCGATGCCCCCGAAGCTCCGCTCCGCCGACGGCAAGAACATCGTGATCCGGCCGCTCATCCTCTGCGCCGAGGAGGACATCGCGGAGTATGCGGTGCAGAAGCAGTTCCCGGTCATCCCCTGCAACCTGTGCGGCTCGCAGGAGAACCTGCACCGGGCGCGCATGAAGCAGCTCATCAACCGGCTGCACCAGGAGAACCCGAAGGTGAAGGGCAACATGATCGCGGCGCTTGGCAACCTGCAGCCCACCCACCTGCTCGATGGTCGGTACGCGCAGGGCTGGACGGCCAGCGAGGAGGAGATCCTTGCCGCGATGGCGGGTGAGTCGCGCCAGGCGCCGGCGACCGAGCCCGAGCTCGAGGCTGTGCCCGGCGACGTCGCCCAGGCCTAGAAGCGGTAGGTCAGCGCCGTGACGACGCCGACCGGCAGGTCGAAGGGGCGCTCCTCGAATGGGAGCATGTAGGCGGTGAAGTCGCCGCCGATGTCGAGCCAGAAGGGGCCGAACAGGCGTGCCCCGACGAACGCTGTCCACGAGAGCCCAAGCTGTGACTGTGCCGGCGTCCCGGTGATCGCCGAGCCCGGGCAGCGCCGCGATGGGTCGAGCATCCTGGCCTCACCGCCGGTGACCTTGCACCAGAAGTCCTCGGTGGCCTCGACCGAGCCGAGGAAGGCCGCGTTGACGCCGAAGGTGCCGTGCACGCGCACCCGTGACCAGCGGAGCTGGAAGGCGGCGCTGACGTCGGCGCGGGCCGTGTCGACCCGGCGCAGCAGGTCGCCGTCGGGGTCGCGTCGCCCGAAGACGAACTGCCCGCCGGCAGACAGCCCGGCGTACTCGTTGAAGAACCAGGTGGCCCGGAGCCCGAAGCCCTGGATGTAGAAGGGCTGCCGCGTCGGGGTCTCCAGGAAGTAGGTGCCGGCGTAGCCGTTGCTCACGTACAGGTGCCCTGTGTCGTCGTTGGGATTCCGGGTCTCGACGCGCCGCAGCGGCTGGCAGGCGAGGGCGTCGGAGACCAGCTCGCTCAGGGTGTCCTCGACCACGGACTCGTCGTCGGTGACCGGGCGGAGCTCATCGACGATGAAGGCGCCCGCGCGGGCGTCGTAGTACTGCAGGCCGACATGCAGGCGCTCGTCATCGGTCGCGAGCGTGAAGGCGTACACGAGGTCGTCGACGCCAAGCATCTCCGAGAGGCGGCGGGCCTCGTCGAGGCGCAGCCTGAGGTCGGAGCCGCCCGAGAGCATGTGGTCGAGGTAGGCGCGCTCGTAGGCGGACACGACCTCGACCGGGTAGGAGCTGTCGTCGATGGCACCGCTGGGCTGCCACCGGATCATCTCGCGGAAGGCTGCCAGCGCGCGGGCCTCCAAGTTGCTGGCCCGATCGGGGTCGGACTCCGCGCGCTCGAGGTAGGCGAGCCCGATGGTGCGCCAGACCTCTGCGACCTCTGCCGGGTCTGACCAGGGCAGGGTGGTGCGCATGAGCAGGGCGACCGCGTCCTCGAGCTGGTCGATGGCGCTCCTCAGGTTGTACTGGCGGTAGTACTCCATGCCGAGCGAGACCGACCGCGCGGCGAGCGAGCGGAGGTCCTCCTGCACGGGGGTCCGCGCCGCGCGAAGGATGACCTCTGCCGGGAGCTCGGGGGCCAGCCGGTGCCTCGCATCGGCCGTGACGGATGTCTCGAGGCTTCGGAGCAGCCTCACGTGAGACACCTCGTGGAGCGCCGACGCACGGGCCGGCCCGGGAGGCGCGTAGTGCCGGATCGGCCCCCAGGTGGCCACGATGCGCGGCCTGATCGCCGGCTGTTCGACCACGACGCCGGGT
>JBILLP010000159.1:0-7169 GCA_044376025.1 Bradymonadia bacterium | reverse complement strand
CGGTCCGGTCACCCCGCGAAACCGCCTCCACAGAACCCGTGCCCCCCTCGAACCGGATCCGCGCATCGTCATAGGGGGTCTGCAGCGACACGATCTCCGACGACATCTGCAGGTCGACATGGAGCCTGAGCTCCCGCGCCCGCGCAGAGACGGCCCGCGGTATGGGGTGGCTCCACACGTAGAGGTCGCCCTGCGTCGCGAGCGCCGAGGCGAACTCGATCTCGATCCGCTGCGTGCCATTTGCCGGCACCGGGTAGACCGAGGCCTGGAACAGCTCGCCATCGCTGGTCTCGAGGAGCGCCGGGTCGCGCATCCGGCGCACGATGCCCTCATAGATCTCCCGGGCACGACCCCGCTCGAGCACCTGTCCGGTCACCCGCTCGCCGTTCATCCACATCGCAAAGTTGGTGGTCGTCGCGCCCTTGGGGACCGAGAAGTAGTAGACGGCCTCAAGGTCGCGGGAGGTGTTGTTGGCGAAGGTGTGTGTGATCCGGGTGACCGCCATCTGGTCGCGGACGACCACGGAGACCTCCTGCGAGACCTGCTCGAGTGCCGGCAGCGACGCGTCACTCGGCAACAGGAGCCCCTGTGCCTGCGCGCGGGGCAGCCCGACGAGCGATGCTGCGAGCAGCAGGAGGAGCGACAGCAGCCGGCACGGACCGTTGGCGTCAGCAGCAAGGGCGAGGATTCGGGGACGCTTCGACATGGGAACCTCCAGTCAACACCGGGATGGGGTGGTGAGGAGGTGAACGGAGCGTCAGCGGGATCGGTCTACGGCTCGGGCCAAAAAAGCGCCGAGGCGCCCGGCTCGTGCGAGCAGGGCGCCTCGTGGCGGAGTCGAGGGCTTGATCAGCGGGGAGCGGCGGCCGGGGCTGCCGGCGCCTTGAGCGCCTCCTCGATCTTGGCCTTGATGGCGTCGGGGGGCAGGGCGCCCGAGACGAAGACGCCGTTGACGAACCAGCTCGGGGTGCCGGAGACGCCGAACTTCTGGCCCTCCGCCATCTGGTCCTTGACCTTCTGGGTGTAGGTGCCCTTGTCGAGGGCCTCCTTGAAGCGCGCCATGTTGAGCCCGATCTGCTCGGCGTACTTCTCGAGGTCAGGGCGGGTGAGCGCCTGCTGGTTCTTCCACATCACGTCGTACATCTCCCAGAACTTGCCCTGGGCGTGTGCAGCCAGCGACGCCTCGGCGGCGATCTGGGCGTTCTGGTGGAACCCGAGCGGGAACTGCTTCACCACGACGCGCACGTCGTTGGGGTAGGCCTTGATGGCCTCCTCAAGGTTGTTCGCGAACCGCGAGCAGAACGGGCACTGGAAGTCCGTGTACTCGACGATCGTGACCTTGGCGTTGGCAGGGCCCTTGGAGGGCTCATCGGTGATCGGGATGACCACCGGGGCGCGCGGCGCGGCGGGCTGGTTCGGCTGGTCGCCGCCGCCGGCGAGCATCTTGGCCTCGCCCTTGTTCGCGTCGGCCTGGAGCGTGTCGTAGACGCGGGCGCGGGGCGTACCCTTGCCGACCTCGTCCTTGGCCTTCTGCAGCTCGCGGTCGATGATCTCCTCGAACTTCGCCTGCGGCTGCGCGCCACGGAGGCGGAAGCCGTTGATGAAGAAGTGGGGGGTGCCGCGGGCTGCCACGCGGGTCGCGAGCGCCTGGTCCTCCTTGACCTGGTCCTTGGCGGCCTGCGACTCCATGTCCGACTTGAACTTCGCCATGTTGAGCCCGAGCTCAGAGGCGTACTTCTCGAGGTCGGCCTGCGTCAGGGCCTGCTGGTTCTCGAACAGCTTGTCGTGCATCTCCCAGAACTTGCCCTGCTGCTGCGCAGCCCACGCGGCACGCGCGGCCGGCTCGGCGTTGTTGTGGAAGGGGAGCGGGTTGTGCTTGAAGACGAAGCGGACGTCGTCGCCGTACTTGGCGGCGAGCGCGGCAAGCGTCGGCTCCACGCGCTTGCAGAACGGGCACTGGAACTCCGAGATCACGGCGATCGTGATGAGTGCGTCGGCCTTGCCCTTGACCGGCGAGGAGCCCACGGGGATGAAGAGCTCGTCGGACGGGTCCGGGCCGCCCGGTCGCTGGTTCTGGGCCTGTGCGGGCTTGGCCGCGAGGTTCGTCTTGAGTCGCTCCTCGAAGGCCTGGGGCATCGTCTTGCCGCCCTTCATCAGGCCGTCCATCGCGGTGATCTCCTCGCGGATCGCCGCCGCGAAGGCGTCGAACGGCTGGGCACCCGAGATGCTCTTGCCGTTGATCAAGAAGTTCGGCGTGCCCTGGACGCCCACCTTCTGGCCGTCGGCCATGTCGGCATCGACCGCAGCCTTGAAGGTGCCGCCGTCGAGCGCCGCCTTGAACTTGGTCATGTCGAGCCCGAGCTCGGTCGCGTACTTGTCGAGATCGGCCCGGGTCAGGGCCTGCTGGTTGGCAAACAGCTTCTCGTGCATCTCCCAGAACTTGCCCTGCTCGTGCGCGGCGAGCGAGGCCTGCCCGGCAATGTGGGCGTTGTTGTGGAAGGGCAGCGGGTACTGCTTGAAGATGACCCGGACCTTGCCCTGGAACTCAGGCGACTCGAGCACCTGCTTCACCGTCGGCCCGACCTTGCTGCAGAACGGGCACTGGAAATCCGAGTACTCGACGATCGTGACGACAGCGTTCTCGGCGCCCTTGATGGGCTTGCCGGTCAGCTTGAGCTGATCGGCGGCGTCGAACTGGGGGCCAGTCGCGGTCGGGGCGGCCGAGCCATCGGTCGGCGCATTCGGCGTCGCACCCTGCTTGCGGCAGCCGGCGCCGGCGACGCCGACGCTCACGAGGGTCGCGCCGAGCGCGAGCTTCCATCCAATGTTCCTCTTGGCCATCTTCGTCTCTCCTGGTGTCGTGTCTGACAGGCGTGACAGGGCGCAGCCCGGGTGAAGGCCCGGTAACGGCACCCCTCGGGTCGATATTCCGAGCCGAGCGCGCATAGCGCTCGCAGGGGTGTCGCGCAACCCGTCTGCATGCACGCCGTGCGCGAAGGGTGTGTACGTACGCGAAGCCCACACGACCGGGTGCCCGGTCAGCGCCTCAGCGTGAGGCCCGCCACGACTCGGGCGGGATCGAGACGACGAACAGCGAGCCCTGGCCCACCTGCGACGTCACCTCGACGCTTCCGCCCAGGGCAGTCGCAAAGTGCTTCACGATGGACAGCCCGAGTCCCGTCCCGCCGCCCTCGCGGCTGCGACCCCGATCAACCCGGTAGAAGCGCTCGAAGATGCGGCCGAGGTGCGCGGCCGGGATGCCGATGCCCGTGTCCTGGACCTCGAGCCGGAGCATGTCCTCGGCATCGACGCGCGCGCGCAGCTCGACGCGTCCGCCCTCCGACGTGTACTTGACGCCGTTCTCGACGAGGTTCCGGAGCACATACTGCAGCGCCCGGGGCTCGCTGACGATGAAGCGGCACCCCGCGTCGATTCGGCATGAGATCGTGATCCGCTGCTTGTCGGCCGCGGGCCTGATCTCTGAGAAGACATCGGCAACGATGTGCTCGAGGTCGATCTCGACGTAGCCGTCCTCGAGACCGACCGACTCGAGGCGAGACAGCGTGAGCAGGTCGCTGACCAGCGTCTGCAGCCGCTCCGCATGGGTCCGGATCGTCTCGATGGGCTCGACGAGCGCCTGCGGCGGGTCCATCTCCGCCAGCGTCTCCGACCAGCCGACGATCGCCGTGACCGGGGTGCGAAGCTCATGCGAGACGTTGGCGACGAAGTCCTGCCGGACCCGCTCCAGCTGCCGGAGCTGGGTGGCGTCGACAAGTCCTGCCACACACGCGACGATCTCGCCCCCGACACGAAGCGGCACCGCCGAGGCAGCGAGCACCCGGAGCGTCCCGGTCCGGATCTCGACCTGCGCCTGCCCGGCCCGCCCCTCATCCAGCGCAGCCTCGACCAGCTCGACCAGCGACGGCTGCCGCGACATGCGCACCAGCCGCGTGCCGATCCACGACGCGGGGTCTGCGGGCTCGGTGCCGAGCAGCTTCAGCGCAGCGCTGTTGGCCGCGAGCACCTCGCGGTTGACCCCGACCACCAGCACGCCCTCGTTCATGCCTGCGAGCGCCATCTCGAGCAGCCGTGCTCGGCTCCGGAGCGACTGGTTGTCTCCGACCACCTCCTCAGCCAGCGCCCTGAAGTCCCCGCTCTCCGCCCGCCGGTCCTGCTGCCCCTTGGCGAGGATGCGTCGCGCCGTGGTGAGCTCGCGGTCGAGCCTCGCCGTGCGCCGCGCCTGCCCGAGCAGGAGCGCAACGGCCGCCGCCAGGCAGGCCCACGGGAGCCACGACGACAGCGCCATCACGGCCCCGCCTCCCGCTCAGGCCTCGCAGCGTACCGGCTCAATCGCCCCCCGCTCCCGCCGCCTCCGGGGATTCCGCGAAGCGGTACCCGACGCCGCGCACCGTCTCGACGTAGCGACCGGCCTCGCCGAGCTTCTCGCGGAGCCGCTTCACGTGGGTGTCGACCGTCCGCTGCGTGACCTCGACATCCATGCCCCACACGTCATCGAGCAGCCGCTCGCGCGTCTGCACCCTGCCGCGGCGACGGATGAACGTGATCAGCAGCCTGAACTCCAGCGCCGTCAACACCATCTCCTCGTCACGGACCCACACGCGGTGGCGACCCTGGTCGACCGTGATCTCGGCGAACTTCAGGACAAGCGGACCCTCGTCGAGCGACTCCGCCGAACGCGTCGTCCGCTTGAGCAGCGCGCGCACCCGCAGCACCAGCTCCCTCGGCGAGAACGGCTTGACCACATAGTCGTCGGCGCCGAGCTCGAAGCCGACCACACGATCGATCTCGGCACCACGCGCCGTGACCATCACGATCGGGATCTGGCGCGTCAGCGGGTCCGACTTGAGCGTCCGGCAGACATCGACGCCCTGGATGTCGGGCAGCATCAGGTCGAGCAGCACCATGTCGGGTCGCTCAGACCTCGCCAGCGCGAGTGCCTCCTTGCCGCTGCGCGCCTGCACCGTCTGAAAGCCGGCGCCCCGCAGGCTGAAGTCGAGCAGCTTCAACAGGTCGACCTCGTCGTCCACGATCAGGATCTTCTCGCTCATGGATGCGTCCCTCTCGGACTCTCGGGCCGGGTTCCGCTCCCGGGCCACCAAGCGTGGCGTAACGGGTGCTTGTGGCGAAACCGTGACAGTTGAACGGCGAACCCGCTGCCGCACGTCAGGTCACCTTGTCGAGCCCAAACCCTACATGGTAGCCCGGGTCCATGAGAAGCCTTCATCGCCGCAGACCCCCGATCCTGCCGCTGCTCGTGCTGTCGGTCGCCGGTGCCACCGGAGCGCACGATCTCGCGGCGCAGGAGGCCACGGGCACCGCAACCTCCGTGCCGCCGGCTGCCGAGGTCGCCGCGCCTGTCACCGAGGGATCGGACGGTGCCCCGGAGCCGATGCGACCGGACCCGGTGCCGACCGCCCGCCTGCTGCCGTCGTTCAAGGCCGGCGAGACGCTGACGCGCACGATCGCTGTGCGTCGCTCGCTCGAGGTCCGCTCCCGGGCCGGTGGCCGCGACGTGTCAACCCACTGGGACGAGAACGCCTCCGCCCGGCTCCGCATCACGATGGTCGCCGGCAGCCGCCGTGCGCCGCGGAGCTACGGGGTGCTGGTGGAGCACGTTGAGGGGGCGGCGTCGATGCTCGGTCGCCTGCGCACGGGCGACGCCCTCACCTGTGAAGCGTTCGACCGCACCACGTGCAGTGATGCGCAGGGACAGCCGGTGGAGATCCCCGCCTGGCTCTGGGTCGAGTGGTCCGGCTGGTGGAGCGACGGTCGACCCACGGCAGACGGCTCGTGGACGCGAGCCCGCGACGCGTCGAGCCTCTTCTGGCTGAGCCCGGGCATCCGCGGTCGCGGTGTCTTCAGGCCGATGGAGTCGCGCCGCACGCCGACAGGCGCCTCCGAGGTCGAGTTCCGCATCTCGGGGGACGTCGCGCAGCTGCTGCACGAGGACATCACCGCGATCGGGACCCTGACCGGCATCGGGCGGGCAGAGGTCATCCCTGCGGAGGGAAGGGCCTCGCTGGTCTCGTTCTCGTGGGAGGCCCGGTCTGAGATCGACCTGCCGGGTGCCGGCTCCGCAACCCGCATCGAGTCTGTTCACACGCGCATCGAGGATTCTGCGCCCGAGGGAGGCTGAACCCGCTCAGCGCTCGGCACTGACGAGCTGGACGAGGTCTTCGGAGCCGAGCGAGCTGGTGTAGGAGTAGGTCAGCCCGTTGCGTCGCTCGAAGGCCACCGAGAAGGGCGTTGAGGTGTTATCGAGGTAGATCGAACGACCACCGACGTGGCGGGAGGCCTCTGGCGGCGCCGCGGCCTGGTCGCCATCGGTGACGAGGACCGAGAGCTTTGTCCCCTCGACGTCGTACACGAGCAGTGCGGCCGGCTTGCTGCCCACGGTGGTCATGCGCCCGCCGAGCAGCGTCGCGCGGTCGCCGAATTCTGGCACACGCACCGGGAAATCGACCTTGTCGGCGAACCACGAGCCGACCGCGCCCCCACTGGGGCCGGTGACCTCGACCGGGACGTTGCGGCGGTGCCAGTCCGCCGCCTGCGACACCAGCGGGTCGTCGGTCGTTGCCGCGGGCAGCACCACGCCGGCCTGACCGCTCGTGGACACCAGGTTCTGCACCCGGGCCCCCCCGCCGGTCTGCAGCACAACCGCCGCGCCCGCCGCAAGCACCGCCGAGGCGGCAACCATCGAGCCGGCCCGGCGAAGTGACCGCCTCGGCGGCGTCCCCCCGATCGGGTGCTGCCGCAGGCTCGCATCGAGTCGCGCCTTGAACTCGGCCGTCACCGGGCAACCGCCCGCCGCCGAGCGGAGCCGCGCCTTGGTCTCGCGCATCGAACGCAGCGCGCTCGAGCACTTCGGGCACTCCGCGAGGTGCGTCTCGACGTCGGCGCTCTCCCGATCGGCAAGCTCCCGGTCGAGGTAGAACTCAGCGAACTGCTCGAACTCGTGACAGTCCATGGTCGCGCCGCTCATCCGTGAGCCCTCCGCCAGGCAGAGAGCTGGATCGTCTTGCCGGTGTCGCCCGCGATCTGCTCGACTGTGTCCTCGTCGATCGAGGTGATGGCACCCGACTCCAGCGCATACTGCGCGAGCATGCCCCGGAGCAGCCGACGGCCTCGGTAGAGCCGGCTCATGATCG
>JBILLP010000158.1:0-7259 GCA_044376025.1 Bradymonadia bacterium | reverse complement strand
CAGGGCGCTGCCTGGATGGGGCCCGCCGTGATGCTGCTTGGCGCCGCGGCGGTCGGGGTCGTCCTTGCCGGGGCGGTCACCTACAACGCCCCCGCGGTCATCACGGTCGGCCTGGTGCTCGCGCTGTACGGCCTCTCCCTGTCGCTGCCACGGCGCTCGGGCAGCGGCGACGCCGGAGCGCTGCTCAGGGCCGGGCGCACCGCGAAGGCTCGCTCGATGAGTGTCGTCCGGCGCGACGCGCTGCTCGGCCCCACCGAGTGGTGGTTCGAGTATGACTTCGAGGCGACCGACGGCCTCGAGCACCACGGGCGCTTCAGGATCACGTCGCCCGAGTTCGCGCGCCAGCTCTCGCGCGAGCCGGGCCGGGCCAGGGTCCGGTACTCGGAGAGCGACCCCGCCCAGTCTGTCCTGACCATGACCAGGGCCGCACACGATGGCTGAGCAGCGCGCAGCCGACCTGTGGGAGGCCGACCTCCGGCATGTCTGGCATCCCTACACCTCGTTCGACACCTGGGCGGCCGAGCCCGCGCCCATCCTCGAACGGGCGGAGCACATCTGGCTGACCGACACCTCGGGGCGGCGCTTCATCGACGGCTCCGGGTCATGGTGGGTGTCGAACCTCGGCCACGGCTACCCGCCGATCCGCGCGGCGATGCACCGCCAGCTCGACCGCATGGCCCACGTCATCTTCGGCGGCGCGACACATGAGCCTGCCATCAGGCTCGCCGAGCTGCTCTCTGCGGTCGCACCGCCGGGCCTTACGCGGACCTTCTTCAGCGACAACGGTTCGACCGCGGTCGAGGTCGCCGTGCGCGCCGCCTTCGAGGCCTGGCGCCACCGCGGAGACACCCGCCGGCGACGATTCGTCTCGCTCGAGGGCGCCTACCACGGCGACACGATCGGGACCGCCAGCCTCGGCGGCATCGAGAGCTTTCGGCGCAGCCTCGATGGTCTGCTCTTCGAGGCGTTGCACGTGCCGACGGGCGGAGGAGAGGCCGGCACCGGCTGGGCGCAGCGCATGGTCGAGGCGCTCGGGACCCTGCTGGCCGAGCGCGGTGACGAGGTCGCCGGTGTCGTGATCGAGCCGCTGATCCTCGGTTCGGCCGGCATGCGGATGTACTCGCCGGCCATCCTGCGGCGCATCGCGGAGCTGACGCGCGCCGCGGGCGCCTACCTGATCGCCGACGAGGTCTTCGTCGGCATGGGGCGCACCGGCTCGCTCTTCGCGTGCGAACAGGCGGGCATCACCCCCGACTTCGTCTGCCTCTCGAAGGGCCTGACCGGCGGATTCCTGCCGTTCGCGGTCACGCTCACGACCGAGGAGGTGTTCGAACGGTTCCGTGGCGAACCCGGGCGCATGTTCCACTACGGGCACAGCTACTGCGCGAACCCGCTCGGCTGTGCGGCGGCGCTCGCCACGCTCGAGGCCTTCTCCGACGGCAGCATCCTGGCCGGTGTGGCGGAGCGTGCCGCAGAGGCCGACAGGCTCCTCGAGCCGCTGCGCCACGAGCCGGGCGTCACCGAGGTGCGGCGGACCGGGCTGGTCATCGCCGTGCAGCTCGGCGAGCAGGCCTCGTACGAGCAGCCGGTCGGCCGGCGCATTGCCCGGCGCGCCCGCGAGCGCGGACTGCTGATGCGCCCCTTGGGCAACGTCGTCTACCTCGTGCCGGCGCTCACCATCACCCGCGACGAGCTCGCTCAGCTCCTCGGCCTCTTCGGCGACTCGATCCGCGACGAGCTCCGGGCGGGCTAACCGGGGTCACTCCTCGAAGAACCAGTCCGAGTAGAACTGCCCCATGCGCTTGAAGGTCACGGCACCGAAGGCGTTGGCGAAGACGCCCCAGACAACCGCGAGCTTGAAGAGCCACGACAGGCGGTCCCGCCCGATCGCCAGCAGCACCAGCAAGAAGGGCAGGTAGTCCATCTGGAACCGGTATCCGAACTGCTCCCACCCGGTGTTCTGGTAGAAGAGGTGGCTCGTGGCGATCGACGCGACCGTGACCCAGCAGGCGATGTGCAGCCATCGGTGCGTCCCCGCCTCGCGGGCCTTGGGCCACAGCAGGTACAAGAAGGCGGGCGTCGTGAACCAGATCGCCAGCCCGTGCTTCGAGATGGTCACGAAGGGCGCTTCGGCCTGGATCCTCGGGAGCAGCGCCAGCATCGAGGCGAGGTTTCGCGACAAGAAGTGGTAGTTGAACAGCCCCCACGCCTTGATCCGCTCGATCTGGCCGGCGGCGAGGTAGGTGTGGCCGAACTCGCCCAGCCGCTCGAACCGCACGAGGTTCTGCACCATCAGCAGCCCCCCGACCACGAGCGGGACCGCGCCGAACAGCAGGCCGTCTCGCCAGAACGCCCGGCCCCAGTCACGGCGGAGCCTGCCCGCGGGGAAGAAGAGCGCCGCCGCAAAGAAGGGCACCGCGTAGAGCGAGGGCGTCCTCGACGCGAAGGCGCACGCCAGCGCCGCACCCGCCCAGAAGGGCCGGTTCGCGAGCACCGCGCGCACATACAGCAGCGTGAAGGTCACCCCGCAGACGAGCGCCGTGAACCAGACCTGGCCGAGCACCGAGCACCACAGGTGGGCCGTACCGAAGCCGAACAGCGCAACGAGCCAGCCCCGGTCGCCGGTCGACAGCTTCGTCAGGCCCGCCGCGGCGAGCTGGCGCAGCAGCCCCCAGGCCAGCGTGACGTTGAGCGCCGCCATCACGACCGTGAAGAGCACGTCGTTGAAGCGAAGCCCCCAGACCGCCACGAAGGGCATCATCAGCACAGCCGGCAGCGGCGGAAAGGACACATAGCTCAGCCTCGAGGTCTTGGCGGTCGCCAGCTCCCCGGGCGTCAGCACATAGAGCCGACCCCGCAGGTCCATGAACTTGCGGGCCGACCGGTCCCACCACATCCCCTTGAGCACCTCGCCGCTGCGCAGCGTGAGCACCTCGACGGTCGCCCAGTCGTTGCCGTGCGGCGGCGCCTGACGCATCTCGATGGTGCCGTGCAGGTAGCTGTCGGCGAGGTAGACGAAGTGCGGGTCGGTGCTCGGGCCCCGGAGCCTCCCGGCGGCAAAGGCCGCGAAGATCGCCAGCGAGAGCACGAAGATGCCGACGCTGACCGCCAACGGCCGCTTCGGTTTCTCAGCCTGCGATGGTGGCTGCTCGAGCATCGCGAGGGTCCGTCGGGGTTCGAGCCGCGCGGCGTTGACGCGGGGTCGGCCCTCTACCACGGGCGCCCGCAGCGTCCAGATCGATCACCACCCGCGACGGCCCAGCGCCTGCTCCTCGCGGAGCCCCTGCTCGTCGAGCGCCCACACGACCGCGGCGCCACCGTCGGTCCGCCGCATCACGACCCCGCGGCGTCGGTAGGTCTCGACCGTCGCCTGCCGCGGAAAGCCGAACCGGTTCTCGTAGCCCACATGGAAGACCGCCACCCGCGGCCGCACCGCATCGACGAACGCGGCCGTACTCGAGGTCAGCGAACCATGGTGCGGGACCTTGAGGTAGGCCGCCGCGAGCGGGACTCCCGTCGACACCACGAACGCCTCACGCTCCGACTCCGCGTCGCCTGACAGCAGGGCGCAGGTCTCGCCGATGCAGAGGCGCAGCATGAGGCTCGCGTCGTTGCCCTCGAACCCGTGGTGGGTCGGGAGCACCTCGATCACGGTGCGGCCGGCCTCGACCCGGTGCGCCTCGGTGTCGAGCCGCCGCACCCGGGCCCCCGCGCGCGTCGCGGCCTCGAGCAGCGACTTCACGAGCGGGCGCGAGGCGTCGAGGCCGCCGGTCCAGATCTCGCGCGGACGCAGGGGCTCGACGAGTTCGACGAGGCCCGCGATGTGGTCGGCGTCCTGGTGGGTGGCGACCAGCACGTCGATGCGGGCGTGGCCCAGCGACCGGAGGTAGGGCAGCACGGTGCGCAGCCCCGTGTCGGGAGTCACGCGACCGGAGCCTCCGGCATCGACGAGCAGGGTCGTGCCGTTGGGAAGCTCCGCCAGCGTCGCGTCGCCCTGGCCGACCGGGATCGCGTGCAGCCGGAGCACCGGCGCCGGCCGCCACGCTGGCGGGGGATCGGCAACCAGCAGCGCGGCGGCAAGCACGAGGGTCAGCGCATCGAGCCGGCCCGGGCGCGTGCCCACCCGCGGCGCCCAGACCGCCAGGATCGTCCACCCGACGAGCCCCCACGGCGAGGGCCGGCCCCAGACGAGGCTCGCCGAGAGCACCCCCTCGCAGGTCGTCGACACCCAGAGGCCGAACCGGGTGAAGCCTGCCGCCAGCCAGATCAGCGGAGCGCCACCCGGTAGCCCCACCGCGTCGAGCGAGGCACCCATCGCGCCCAGCGGCAGCGCGGCCGTGCCAATCGCCGGCACCACGAGCAGGTTCGCCAGCGGACTCAGCAGCGGGAGCGCTCCGAAGTTCCAGATCACCACCGGCGCCGTCGCCAGGCAGGCCGCCACCGACGTCAGCAGCGTCTCGCGCACGTTCTTGCGGCACCAGGCAACCGCCGCGGCGGCGCGGCCGACCGGGGCCTCTGCGTGGCTGTCACCCGCCTGCCGCTGCTGGCGACCATGCGCCAGCAGGGCCCAGGTCGCCGCCACCGAGAGCTGAAAGCCGACATCGAGCAGCCAGAGCGGCTCCCACGCCACCATCAGGACCACCGACCCCCACAGCGCGTGCCGACCGGACGGCCGGCGGTCGAGCGCCGTCGCCGCCACGACCAGCAGCGCCATCACGCCGCTGCGGACCGCGCTCGCCGGAGCCCCGGTCAGCACAACGTAGGCGACCATCACCGGCGCCGTGAGCAGCACGGCTGTCCGGCGCGCGCCCCAGCTCCCGGCGACCAGGGGCACCCAGCGCAGCAACCGGTCGAGCACAAACACCAGGCAGAGCGCCAGCAGCGTCAGGTGCATGCCACTCACCGCGAGCACATGGGTGATGCCGCTCGCCGCGAACTGCCGGTTCACCTCCGGGTCCAGCTCCTGCCGCGAGCTCGTCACCATCGACAGCAGCACGCCAGCCTCAGGGCCGCTCACCCGTGACAGGATCGAACGCTCCACCCGCAGCCTGAACCGATCGATCGCCCGGAGCAGCCCCGGGCGGGAGGCCACCAGCACGGGCTCGCCCTCGACCCAGAGCGTCCCCGTCACGCCGATCGCCCGGGCGTAGCTGTCCGGGCGGAAGGTGAACTCGTGCAGCCCATGGCCGGGCGGCTCGACGCGTCCCAGCACCCGGATGGTGTCCCCCACCGCAGGCAGCCACGCCGCACCCACACGCGGGATCGCGACCCTGCCCCGGGCCGGGCGCCAGGACGTGCGCTGCGCCTCGACCCCGGCGCCCGGCTCGCGCCAGGCTCGAAGCTCTCCGACCACCGCGTGCTCGGGCATCGCCGGCCGCGCCCCGCCGACCACGTCGACCTCATACAGCCTGGTGGCGGCGTCGGCCGGCAGCATCGCGACGGCCTCCCGGGCGCTGAGCCGGTCTGCGGCGACGAAGGCCCCGACCTCGAAGGTCAGCGCCCACACCGCGACCACGGCAACCACGCCGCTGCGGCGCAGTCCCCAGACGAGGGCCATCGCGGGGACCACCAGCAGCCCTCGACACCATGGCTCCGCAGGGGCCGGCCCGCCGAGCAGCCCGACGAGGCAACCGAGGCAGAAGACGACGGCGAGCGGAGCCAGATGACGATCCATGGGGCGGCACTCCAGGCGGGGCCTTGAGCAGACTTCTTCGGCAGCATGCGCGGCCGTGTTGCGTCGAGCCCGCGCGAACGCACCGGCGCACTTGAGCGCCCCCGGGCGAGTCGGGTACGCTCGTGACGCGTCTTCGCCCGCTCGAGTCCGCCGCCACGAGGCCCCGATGATTGGTACTGGCTCACGCTCCCTGGTGGCCCCGCTCGCGCTCGCCGCGTTGACGGCCTGCACGGGTGAACGTGCCGCAGACGGCGACGGCCGCGACGACTCCGCGGGCTCCGGCGATGCCGGGTTCGAGGACGTGGGCGGCGACGACTCCGCGGCGGCCGACGCCGAAGCCGGCGACTCCACCGACGCGGGCGACCCCGAAGGCTCGGGCGACGACTGCCGCGCTGGCGCCTGCTCCTGGGCCGTGCCGTGCGCCGGGCCGGGCTGCCCCACCGTCGAGGAGCTCCGGCAGGTCATCCCCGCCGAGAACCTCCCGGCCGGATTCGTCGACCAGCCCGCAAACAACAACCTCGACATCGCCCGGTTCGACGGCCGGCTCTTCGTCGCCTTCAGGACCGCCCCGAGCCACTTCGCCAGTGCGGAGGCCGAGCTCGTGGTGCTGAGCTCGACCGACGAGGTCGACTGGCGGTTCGAGGGCTCCTTCTCGGTCGGGCGCGACCTGCGCGAGCCCCGGCTCGTCGTCATCAACGGGCAGCTTCACCTCTTCTTCGCCATCCTGGGCACCAACCCCGCCGCCTTCGAGCCCGGCGAGACCCGCCACTCGATCTACCTCGGCGACGGTCAGTGGTCCGAGCACGAGAACTTCTACGGCGAGGGCTTCATCCCCTGGCGCGCCCGCGTCATCGAGGGTCGCGCCTACCTGATCATCTACCGCGGCGGAGAGAACATCTACGAGGCCGACGGCGAGCCGGTCGAGGTCCACTGGCTGACAACCGACGACGGCGTCTCGTGGCGCCCGGTCGCCGGCGACGACCCGGTTGTGCTCCGCGGCGGAACCTCAGAGACCGACTTCGCGCTGCTCGACGATGGCAGCGTGGTCGCCGTCGGGCGCAACGAGGCCGGCGACGAGCTCGGTTTCGGCTCCCGCATCTGCACCGCGCCCGCCGACGACCCCATGGACTGGACCTGTGCCGCCGACCCGCGCAAGTACGACTCCCCGCTCGTCTTCAGGCACGCGGGGCAGGTCTGGCTTGTCGGGCGGCGCAACCTGACCGAGACCGGCCTCTACGATGTCGCCGACCCGTCGCTGTCGATGCGCGACCGCGTGCTCGCCAACGAGTGGGCCTACTGGAACGCCCCCAAGCGCTGCTCGCTCTGGCGCATCGACCCCGAGACCCGGACCGTCTCCTTCGTGCTCGACCTGCCCTCGCGCGGCGACACCTGCTTCGCGAGCGTGGAGCCGATCGACGACCAGGCCGTGCTCCTCTACAACTACAGCTCCCCGATCGACCGGCAGGACTGGAGCTGGGTGCAGGGCCAGCAGCGGCCCACCCACATCTACCGCATGATCCTTCGCTTTCACGAGCCATGATGCCCACACGCGACGGCACCTGGGTCACGCCACCGGCGGTCGTGG
>JBILLP010000157.1:0-7270 GCA_044376025.1 Bradymonadia bacterium | reverse complement strand
GGAGGCGGCTGGGCCTTCAACCTCGGGCTCGCCGCGGTCGCACTCGCCATCGGGTTTGCGTTCGCCCGCTCCTCGCAGGCGCCGGGCGACGCGACCGCAGAGGCCCCGACGGCGGCGCCGACCGTGATCAACAACTACTACCTCGCGGCGCCCCGCGTCGATGAGGTGAACTCCCAGGCGGGGTACAGCGCGCGGTTCTCGCAGGGCGACGACCAGGACGCCGTGCCGGTGATCTGGATCGCGCCGACGGGCGAGGGTGCGGTCCCCCTGCCGCTGCCGCCGGGTGCGAAGCTCCCGACCGCGCCTCGACCGTCCGAAGGCTCCGCCGTGCCTGCGCCCGGCTCCACCCTGTGAGGTGTGCAATGCGAACCCGAACCCGACACGCCGCCCCCTGCCTTGTCGCCCTGCTCGTGGCCGCCGTCGGCTCGTCGCTGCTCGCGGCTCCGGCTGACGCGCAGACCAACGCCGCGCGGCCCGCGCCCACCGCACCAAGGGCGCCCGCGGCCGCCGGAGCTGTCGCGATCTCGATCCAGGTCATCCATGCCACGGCGGCGGCGGGGACGTCGTCGCCCGAGCTTGCCGACCAGCAGGCTCGCCTTCGACGGCAGTTCGCGCAGTTCCAGACCTTTCGGCAGATCGACCGAAAGCGCCTGACGATCCGCGTGGGCGAGTCGGCCGATGTGGTGCTCCCGTCGGAGCAGAAGGTCACCATCACGCTCCTTGGCATCGAGAACGGGGCGTTCAAGCTCCGCATGTCGGTGCCGGGGGGCAACGCAGAGGCCACCTCGCCGAACAACGGTGTCTTCTACTTCGGGGGGCCGCCACACCAGGGCGGGTCGCTGATCCTGGCGATCAGGACGACTTCGCCGTCATAGCCCGCGCCGCGAGCAGCTCCTTTCGAATCCGCCGCCCGAGCAGCTTGATGCGCCTGCGCCACGCCCTGACGACTGCGCGCTCCATGGCGGCGCCCCCGAACCGCGCGGCCTCGTAGGCATCGAGGAAGGCGTCGAGCTCCTGGCTCGACGGCTCACTGACGCCTGACGCCAGGCGCCGGACATCGCGCACGGTTGAGCCGAGCGGCTGCGGCCCGTGCACGGCCTCGAGGTCCCCGAGCAGCGTCACGTAGAGCTGGGAGACCTCCGCCTGGCCCCGGCTCCGCTCCCGGCTGTCGTCATCGCCCGACTCGAGCAGGGCGCGGCGGAGCAGCCAGGCCAGCCCGCCAAAGACCAGCGGCGGCGCCAGCGCCAGTACCCAGACAACCCAGGACTCACCCGCGGGCCAGAGCCGCGGCGTTGCCCAGGCAGACAGGGCGGTCCAGCTCACCACGATCAGCCAGTCGACCAGCCCCCACGGCTTGCGCCGGGCTGCCCGGTAGCGCAGCAGCCCACCGAACAGAAGCAGCAATCCCAGCGAGGCGGTCACCGACTTCATGCGGCGGAAGGCCTCCTTGGTGGCGCTCCAGGCGGCCTCCGCGAAGGGGATCTTCTCGCCCTCGACACGCCCTGCCTGCGATCGGTCGTAGGCGTTCTTGAGCACCGCGACCTGCTTCTCGAAGTCATACTCGACGACCCACCTGAACCAGGCGAGCCGGGCGGTGTCGAGCGCCATCAACGCCCTGTTCCACAGGCTCGACTCGCCGGCCGATGCCACCGGTCCGCCCGGGGTCGGGTCGAACTGCACCCACCCCGTCTGCGGAAAGTAGACCTCCACCCACGAGTGGGCGAACGACTGCCGCACCGCCCAGAACTCGCCGACCGAGTTGTACTCGCCGCCGAGGTAGCCGTTGACGATACGAGCCGGGAAGCCCTGCGCGCGCATGAGGATCACCATCGCGGAGGCGAAGTACTCGCAATGGCCGCTGCGCCACTCGAACAGGAAGCGGTCGAGCAGGTTGTCGCCGGTCTGCGACTCCGGGAGCGTCGTCGTGTAGTCGAACTGCTTGAGGTACTCGACGATGGCGCGCGTGTACTCGATCTGGCCCGGGTGTTGCTGCCTGAACCGGGTCGTCAGGTCGCGCATGCGGGGCGTCAGGACGCCGGGCGCAAGCTGCAGGTAGGTCGATGCCATGTGGTGCCAGGGCGGCAGGTCATGGCCAGCGGCCCGGTCCTCGACGGGCATCGAGACATACCTTGCGAGGTCGTCCTCGCGCAGGCGGGCGAGCACGGCATCGTCGACCGGGAGCAGCGAGCCAGGGTCGACGCGCTGGACCCACGTCTGGGCGAAGACGTTGAGGGCGGCGCGCAGCTTGCGGTCGTTGCCGCGGTAGAGCCGCGCCTGCTCTGTGCGCGAGAAGGCGTCGACCGCCCAGACGAAGGCGCCGAGGTCGGGGGCTCCGGCGAACCAGGCGTCGTCGCGGAGCTCGGCGTCGGGATAGACCGGCTCGCGGTACCAGGCGACGTAGCGCAGCCCGAGGTCGTTGCGGGACTCGAGCTTCACGGTGCCCGAGGTATCGCCACGGAGCCCGCGCCGGAGCACGGAGTCCGGGATGTCGGCGCTGTTCAGTGTCAGCTCGATGCCGCGGATCTTGCCCGGCGCAAAGAGCACGTGCTGGGGCATCGGCTCGAGATAGACCTCGACCGACTTTGAGTTGCGTGTGACGAACCTCCAGCCGCCCATCGCACCGATGCCGTAGCCATCGTCGTGGCGCGAGATGTCGAGGGCGACGTCGTCCTGATCATACCAGCGCCGACCATCGTACCGGCTGAGCGACAGGCCGCGCCAGTGAAGCTGCTGCACCTCTGCGACCGTCATGGGCTGCGGGAACTTCACCCGCATGACGATCTCCGCGTTCTCCTGGATGGTGCCATGCTCGCCGAGGGTGACCTCGTCGTTGAAGCCCGAGGCGGCCACACCTGCGCGGCTCTGCTTGGCAAAGAAGCCAAATCCGAGCCGCGGGAAGACGAAGAAGAAGACCATCGCCCCGGCGAGCACCAGCGTGGCGAGTCCCATCGTCGCGCCGAACACCGAACGGTCGAGGCCGGCGCGGCGCACCGACTCCGCGCGGTTCCGGTCGATCTCGTCGGTCATGTGCTGCAGCACGAGCGTCGGCGTGGTGACAAGCACGTACACCGCGAACAGGACGCCATACGAGAGGTTCTCGTTGAGCGCCGTGCCGGCCGCCATCACGAGCAGGCTCAGCGCCATCGACTGCGTGTAGTCCTTGTTCTCCTTCCGCTGGAACAGCTTTGTGACCTGCAAGAAGAGCACGAAGTTGAGCGCCCCGATCAGCAGCTGCTCCTTGAGGTAGACGACGTCGATGATCGACCAGGCGAACATCGCGACGGTCGCGACGGTCCAGAAGGTCGCGAAGCGCTCGAGCCGGACCCGCGGCGGCTCGAAGAACCAGCTCGCGACCAGGCCGGCGTAGACGAGCCCGAGCTGCACGGCGCTCATCTCGCCAGACAGGTGGAGCGTGCCGAAGGCGATGAGGTTCATCGCGTAGACGAGCAGCTTTCGATTCGAGGCGAGGTTCATGCCGCGACCTCCGACGGGAGCTCTTCACCGCGGACGACACGCTGGAAGCGCGCCATGACGGTCTCGGGGGTCGCCGCGGGGGCGACGAGGATCCGGTTGCCGCGCCGGGAGAGCACGAACGGCGGCGGGTCTGCATCGCGCCTCGCCTCGAGCATCGCGAGGTGCCGGAGGCACATCTGGAGCTGGCCGGGCCCGGAGCCCTCGCCGACCTCCCCGTCGATGGTGTGCAGCGAGAACCGCTGGCCTTCGCGCACGAAGCGCGCGCACAGCGACGCGGTCGCGGAGACGGCGCGCTCGAAGGCCTCCTCGGCCTCGGGCGTGGTGTCCGCCGCCGGCAGGTAGTTGTAGAGGTGAAGCGCGACGGCGTCGGCATCCTCGCGCTCGAACAGCCGGCTGACGAGCTGGTTGCGGCGCGCGGAGGCCTTCCAGGAGATCATGCGCGGGTCATCGCCCTCGCGGTAGGCGCGCAGGCCGAAGAAGTCGCCGCCTCGCCCCTCTGCCTGGCGAACCACCTCACCGACGACGTGCGCGCCCTCCTCGAGCTGGGACAGCCGCTCCTCGATCGCCGGGTACACGAGCACCTCGGTGGCCTCGTACACGGGGCGGGACTTCTCGAAGAAGCCGAACGGGAAGCGCGTCGCAATGTCGTGGCCGTCGAACTGGTAGACGCCTCGCCGCGGAAAGGTGCACGCCGCCGTGGCCAACGCCGTCTCGCCGGGCTTGACCCGCATCGCCAGGGCCCGCGGCGGGCCGGGGTCGGCCTCGGCCTCTCGCGCCTTTGCCGACTTCGGGGGCTCCTCGGGCAGGCCGAGAGCGCGGCGGCGGCGGGCCCGGGAGTCCCGCTGCTCGTGCTCGACGACGACGATGCCATACGAGGCGAGGCGGCGCTTGCCGTTGGTCACCTCGTAGGTGAGACGCCCGGGCCGCCCGGCGAAGAGGTCCTCGTGGGGCAGCCGCCGGATCGAGACCTCGCGGAGTGTCTGCTCGCTCAGCAGGCCGCTTGCGATGATCAGCCCGAGCATCATGCCGAGCAGCAAGAAGAGCAGGTTGTTGTTCGTGTTCACGGCGCCGAAGCCGACCATGATGGTCATGAGCACGAACCACTTTCCTTCGCGGGTGAAGGTCAGCTTTCGCGGCGCCCGCATGAGCTGTCTCAGCCTCGATGCCATCGAACCTCGTTCGAACCGGGAGTGTCGGCCTGGGCCGCCGACGCTGCCTGTCTGGACTCCGCGGGCCGCGGAGGCAAGTGCGCCGGTGCGCGTCGGCGTCAGGGTGGCGCGTCCGGGGCGGGTTCGTCTAGCCTGATGTCCGGGGTGTCGGCCCAAACCCGGAGCAGAACGTGAGAATCCTCTACGGTGTCGTCGGCGAGGGAATGGGGCACGCGACGCGCTCGCGCGTGGTGATCGAACACCTGCTCCGGCGAGGCCACACGATCCGGATCGTGGTCTCCGGCAGGGCACATGCCTTCCTGCGAGACGCCTTCGCCTCGAATCCTTCGGTCGAGGTCGAGGAGATCCAGGGACTGACGCTCGAGCTCGAGGACAACGAGCTCAGGCTGCTGCGCTCGGTCGCACACAACCTCGCGAGGGCCCCTGCCGGCCTGTGGCGCAACCTCCGCGCCTACACCGAGATGCTCGTGGAGGGCTTTCGCCCCGACGCGGTCGTCTCCGACTTCGAGTCGTGGGCCTACACCTACGGGCTGTTCCACGGCATCCCGGTGATCTCGATCGACAACCAGCAGGTCATTGCGCGGTGTGACCACGAGATCGACGTCACCGACCTCGACAGCGCCGACTTCAGGCTGGTCAGGGCGGCGGTGAAGCTCAAGCTCCCCGGCGCCTACCACTACCTGGTGACGAGCTTCTTCTTTCCGCCGATCCGCAAGCCGCGGACGGCGCTGGTGCCGCCGATCCTTCGCCCGGAGGTGCTCGCCGCCCACCGTCGTCCCGGCGGGCACCTGGTGTTCTACCAGAGCGGCGGCACACCGGATTCGACCTACGAGGCGCTGCGCTCGGTACCGTGCGAGGTCCGGATCTACGGCAAGGGGCGCGACGAGCGCGACGGCAACCTCTGGTTCAGGCCCTTCTCGAACGAGGGGTTCATCGCCGACCTCGCCACGGCGAGGGCGGTCGTCGCGGGAGCCGGGTTCTCGCTGATGAGCGAGGCGGTGCACCTGCAGGTCCCGATGCTCTGCATCCCGATCGAGGGGCAGTTCGAACAGACCCTCAACGCCCGGTACCTCGAGAAGCTCGGCTACGGGCTCTCGACGCCCGATGTCACGCGCGAGGCGGTGCTCGGCTTCCTGGAGCGCACGCCGGAGTTCCAGGCGGCGCTCAACACCTACGTACCTCGCGACAACTCGATGCTCGAGGGCTGCCTCGACGAGCTGCTGAGCCACATCGCCGCAGGGCTCCGATCCCCCGACGTGCTCGCCTCGCCGCACCTCGGGCACCCATCCCCGCCGCCTGCGCCCGCCGAGCCGACCGATGGCTGGCGCCCCGAGATCTACAGCCGCTTCAGGGACGAGCGTTCCGCTCCGTTCGAGGAGCTTGTGTCCATGCTGCGTCCGGTCCGCGAGCCGCTGGTCGTCGACCTGGGCTGTGGCACCGGCGAGCTGACCGCCCGGCTCCACCGCGCGGTTGGCGCGTCGATGACCGTCGGCATCGACAGCTCAGACGCGATGCTTGCCGAGCGGGCCCGGTTCACGGGACCGGGCCTGTCGTTCTCGCGCGGAGACCTGCGCGATGTCGACGCGCTGCGGAGGGCCGTCGGCGCGGTGCCAGGCTCGGCGCCCTTCGACATCGTCTTCTCGAGTTCGGCGCTGCAGTGGGTCGATGACCACGAGGGCCTGCTCGCGAACCTGACGAGCCTCGTCCGCGCCCGCGGGCAGCTCGTATTCCAGGTCCCCTCGAACCACGAGCATGCGACGGCACGGATCGCGTCCGAGCTGGCCGCGGAGTCACCCTACGCCGTCGAGCTCGCCGGCTATGTCCGGCCATCACCGGTGCTCGACATCGAGGCGTACGCGCTGCTGCTGCAGCGGCTCGGCTACACGGAGCAGCGTGTCATGGAGCGTGTCTACCTGCTGATGCTCGACGACCCGGACGCGGTGGTCGACTGGTGCCGGGGCAGCCTGCTGTCGCCCTATCGGGCTCGGCTGTCGCCCGGCGCCTGGACATCGTTCGAGTCTGAGTACCGGCGCCGGGTGGTGGCGCTGCTCGGCGACGAGGCGCCCTACCCCTTCACCTACCGGCGGACCCTCGTCTGGGCACAGCGCTGACTGCGTCCAGGGCGATCAGACTGGCGCCTCGACCCGCGCGAGGATTTCGCGGATGACGCCTTCGGCCGCCGCTCGGCTCGACCCCACGACTGCCTCGCCCGTGCCGAGTGACACGCGGTGCGACAGCACGGGGATGGCGAGCCGCTTGATGTCGTCGGGCACGACGAAGCTGCGCCCGAGCACCATCGCGTAGGCGCGGGCCGCCCGCTGCAGCGCGAGGGCGCCACGCGTCGAGACACCGGTCGACAGTCTGGCGGTGTTCCGGGTGGCTTCTGCGATGGCGAGTACGTAGTCGGCGAGCGACGGGTCGAAGCGCACCGTGTCGACCTCGGCCATGAGCTCCTTGAGGTCGTTCGGCCCGAAGATGGGCTTGATCTGGGTGATCGGATCGACGCCGCCACGCTCAATGAGGAGCTTTCGCTCGACCTCCCGGGGCGGGTAGCCGACGGTTACGCGCATCAAGAAGCGGTCAAGCTGGGACTCGGGCAGCGGGTAGGTGCCGTGCGACTCGAGCGG
>JBILLP010000156.1:0-7291 GCA_044376025.1 Bradymonadia bacterium | reverse complement strand
TGCCGGATATCGACCGGGAAACCAGGGTGCAGCAGAAACTGCTCGACGCACCCCGCCTCGGGATTCCGGGCCTTCATCTCGCGAAGCTCCGCGATGATCTCACCCTTGTCTCGCCTGCGTTTCGGCTCGAGCTCAACACAGAGGACAGCCCGCTGCGAGCCGAACGGGCCAACCCCGACCAGGGCGGTCCGAAACACGTCGGGGTGGGTATTGAAGATTTCTTCGACATTGACCGACGCGAACCGACCCGCCCCAGTCTCGACCCGATGCGACTTGCGCCCGCAGAACCAGAGCCGGCCTGCATCGTCGAGGTAGCCGATATCTCCCATCCGGTGCCAGACAGTCCCGTCATCGCCGGTGATTTTCGAGCGCTCCGTATTTTCATGGTCCTCGAAATACTCGAGTGTCACCTGCGGGCCCCGCACCACGATCTCGCCCACCGTACCCCTCGCGACCTCGCGGGCATCCTGCCAGCTCCGGATCGGCGTGTCGGTGATTTCGATCACCCGAAGCTCGATGCTCTCGACCGGACGACCGACGCAGACGCCCGCTCCTGCCTCGGTCCGTGCCCACGTCTCACCGAGGATCTCGCGGCTGCTCATCACCGCCACCGGCAACGCCTCGGTCGCGCCATAGGGCGGAAAGACCTCCGCATCAGGAGGCAGCATCGCGAGCATCCGCCGCATGACCGGGGCGGGGAGCGGTGCCCCCGCCGCCATGATGCGCCGCATCGTGGGCATTCGGCTGCCGTGTGCCTCTCCCCAGCGCCCGACCGTGTTGAGCAGCGCCGGTGACCCGAACATGGTCGTGGCACCGAAGGCGTTGACCGCCTCGATCACGTTCGGGGGATGCACGCGCGCGGGTCGGGTCGCGTCCATGTGCGGGATGACGCTGGTCATGCCGAGCGCGGGGTCGAAGAGCGCAAAGAGCGGAAAGGTCGGCACATCGACCTCGCCAGGCCTGATGCCGAACATCCTGCGGATCTCGCTGACCTGGGCCTCGAAGTTGCCGTGGCGGTAGACGGCACCCTTGGGCACCCCGGTAGAACCCGACGTAAACAAGATCGCGGCGACCTCATCGCGCCGCGTCTCCGCAGGCGGCCTACGGTTGCGACGGCCGGCGTCCCTCACCTCGTCGATTGTCAGGCCACCCCAGAACCACCGGCGCCCCACGGTCACCGTCTGCTCCACGGTCGCGCTGCCCCAACCGAGCAGGGTCCGCGCCGCATGGGCCGCAGAGATGCCGATGAAGGCGGTGGGTGCCGCCCGCGCGAGGCATGCCTTGAGGTTCTTCAGGCCGATGCCGGGGTCGATCATGACCGGCACCGCACCGGCCTTGAACAGTGCGAAGGTCAGCGCGAACAGGTCAATTCCTGGCTTGACCATCAGCGCAACGCGCGTGCCCCGTCCGATCCCGACCTCGGCCAGGCCCGAGGCGATGACCGAGCTGTCGTCATCGAGCTCTGCGAATGTCATGGAGCGGTAGCTGCCCACATCGCCGGGGTTCCCCCCGGTTGCGCAGTGAATCGCAGCCTGGTGCGGGACCCGCGCCGCCATCTCCGTCAGGTGGGTGGCGATATTGACGACGCTCATCCCTCGACAGTCCCGGGCGAAGCGGGGTGCGTGTCGAGGAATCGACGCACGGCCGGCACGAGGTCCTCGTGTCGATCCTCCAGGACATAGTGGCCGGAGTCGGCGAACTCCATGACCTCCGCGTGGGGCCAGTGCGCCTTGAACCGTTCGAGGAACCGCTTGTCGAACACGAAATCCCGAAGGCCCCAGCCAACGAAGACCGGCGTGCGCGAAAAGACCGGGAGCAGTCGCTCCGTCCCGAGCACAATGTCGTATCCCGCATCGCCGGGCCCGAGCGGGATGTCCTGCACGAACCGAAGCGTAGCAAGCCTGTCCTCGCGGCGGCGGTAGGGCGCGACAAATGCCTCGCGTACCTCGGGCGGCAGCCGTCGCCGGGTGACCGCAGTCCACGCGGCGCCGACGGCAAATGCGTTGGCATACTCGACGAGCCAAGCACCGACCGGCGTGTTCCTCACAAGCCAGAGCTGCCACGGGAGCCGCGTGACGTAGGGATTCGGGAACGCCGCGGTGTTGAACAGCGCGATCCGCCCCACACGACCCGGGTTCTGTACCGCCCACGCCATCGCGATCATGCCGCCCCAATCGTGCGCCACGAGCGTGATTGGCTCCTTGAGATCAAGCCCGTCGATCCAGCGGCCGAGGTCTTCGACCCGCCGAGCCAGCGTGAACGGGTAGGCGCCGTCACCGGGCTTCTCAGAGAGGCCACAGCCGATGTGGTCGACCGCGAGGCACCGGTACCCGTCGCGGAGTCCGCCGATCAGGTCGCGCCAGAGGAAGCACCACGACGGATTTCCGTGCACCATCACGACCGGGGGACCACTCCCCTCGTCGATGAAATGCTGCCGAAACCCACCATTGTCGACGAATCGGGAGTGGTAGGGCATCAGCGATCGGCTGACGCCGATATCTTCAATCCCCGTCATCACCACCGGATTTCAGCCATCGCGCAATTCAACCCACTGCCGATTCCCATCAGCGCGACGCGCGAGCCCGCCTTGATCCGGCCCTCCTCGACCGCCTTTGAAAGCACGATGGCGATCGAGGCCGGCCCCACGTTGCCATACTCGGGGTAGATGCGGAGCGCTCGCTCGATCGGCAGGCCAAGGAGCGCACAGAGCTGCTCGGTGTGGACCTTGCTCACCTGGTGCAGGCAAAGCTCGTCGAGCGCGTCCACGGTCCAGCCAAGCTGCTGCTTGGCACGCTCGAAGGTACGCTGCGCCAGCTCGAGGCCGGCGAAGAGCAGCTTCTTGGTATCGGTCACCATCTGGTCGGGCTGACCGACGCAGAGCCGGTTGTGCTCGCTCGCGGCAAGCGACACGCCCCCGAGGTAGGCGTGGCCCTCGGGGTGAAGGTCCGACCGGGTCAACACCATGGCCGCGCCGCCCGAGCCAAGCGTCAGCGTGGCGAAGTTGTCCCTGAAGGACTTCTGGTCGGTCGCCGGATCCAGAAGCCTCTCAATCGTCCTGCTTGTCGCAAAGCGGCTCCCCTCGCCGTCGACCACCAGGCCGTAGTCGATCTGGCCGTGCTCAATCATCGAGGCGACGATGTCCATGCCGTTCAGGAAGGCCAGGCAGGCATTGCCGACGTCCATGTTCTGGCACTCCGGCGACAGGCGCAGGTTGCCGTGCACAATGCAGGCGGTCGATGGCTCAAGGTAGTCTCGACACACCGATGTGTTGATCACAATCCCGATGCGCTCACGATCGATGCCGGCTGCTGCAATCGCCTTCTCTGCTGCGAGGGTCGCCGCGTCCGAGGGCATCGCACCCTCGTCCCACCACCGGCGCGCGACGATGCCCGACAGGCCCTCGAGTAGGCCCGGCGCGATCCCCAGCCGCTCCATCGTGGGGGTCAGGCGCTCCTCGATCCACGAGGAGGGCACGCGGTTGGGCGCGTCCGCGTGGGCAACCGACAGCACAGAAACGTTCTTGAACTTCACGGCATCCTGCAGTCCGCTCATCGTCGACGTGGCGAGAGCGGGCGCCGGACTACGCGACCCGCCCCGGGCGGGCAAGCGGTACCAACGCCTCAGCTCCTCGCCTCTGCGTGCCGCCGCGACGCACCGCGTCAGACCAGCTCATGACCACTCACGTCACGGGCACCCGGCAGAGCCCGCGCAGTCGGGGTCGTCACAGTCGGTCAGACTGTCCCGGTCGTTGTCGAGGCCGTCGCCACACAGCATCCCCGACTCGCTCGGCAGCGGCATCCCACACGACGGATCCATCGCGCAGTCCGGATCGGCGCAGTCCGCGGAGCCGTCTCCGTCGTCGTCCGCGCCATTGGTGCAGTTCAGCTCGGTCGCGGTGTCGGCGCAGAGCGGGTCACGGACGCAATCCGTATCCGCACAGTCGGGCGAGCCGTCGCCGTCGTTGTCCACCCCGTCCCCGCAGTTCGTCTCTGCCGTGCCGCCGCAGGCCCGGCTCGACGCGCAGTCGGGGTCGGCGCAGTCGACCGCCCCGTCGCCGTCGTTGTCCACCCCGTCACGGCACTGTCGCCCGGTCTCGGTCGCCGCAGCACACTCCCGGCTCGACGCGCAGTCGGGGTCGGCGCAGTCGACCGCGCCGTCGCCGTCGTTGTCCACCCCATCGCCGCACTCGAACGTGGTCTCGGTGGCAGGGTCCTGACCCTCGCAGAACGGGAGCAGCGCGCAGTCGCTGTCGTCGCAGTCGGCAGCGCCATCGCCGTCGTTGTCGGTGCCGTCGAGGCACTCGCGGAGGGTCTCCGTCGTGGGGTCGTCCGGCTGGCAGAAGAACTCCGTCGCACAGTCGCTGTCGTCGCAGTCGACCGCACCGTCGAGGTCGTTGTCCTCGCCATCACCACACTGCGGGCCGAACTCCGCCTCGACCGTCTCACAACCCGGACCACCAAGGCAGTCGGTGTCGTCGCAGTCGACCGCACCGTCGAGGTCGTTGTCCTCGCCGTCACCGCACTCCCTGCCGCTCTCGATCGTCGGGGTGCCTCCGCACGCGGCGAACCCGGCGCAGGTGTCGTCGTCACAGTCGACGAGGCCATCGGCGTCGTTGTCGTTGCCGTCGCCACAGTTGCGATTGCCGGCCTCCGGGGGCGTGTCCTGGCAGTTGAGCAGGTCGACGCAGCCCTCATCGTCGCAGTCGACGAGGCCATCGGCGTCGTTGTCCACCCGGTCGAAGCAGGCGGCGCCCGACTCCGCGACCACCTCCGGACAGTCCGGCCCCCCGGCGCAGTCACTGTCATCGCAGTCCACCGCACCGTCGAGGTCGTCATCAACGCCGTTGGAGCAGAACTCCACCAGCTCGAGCCCGGTGTCATCCGAGCCGTCGAGGCCCGCGTCGCCGGGGTCCCCGCTCCCGCCGCCCGTGTCGGCGGAGCCCTCGTTGCCGGCATCCCCGGCGTCCAGGTTCCCGGTCTCACCCGAGCCGTTCAAGCCCGTGTCCTCGACAGCCGAGCCGTCGCCGCGGTCCGTCACGGGGGAGCTGCCGCATGCAGCCACGAGCACAGAGGCAGAACAGAGCAGCAGGACTCGGATTCGGTTCATCTCACACACCATCGCAACGCAGTAGAACACGCCCCGGACAGCGAGGCAGCTTGTCTCCTCGTTCGCCGCCCGGGGCCGGAATTGTGCGCCAGGGTCCCATCGTGTCCCGTGACACACGCCCGTCATGACGCTATCTGCCGGCCAGTTTCGTGACGCTCCCCAAGCCCTCCGCCGATGCGACTCCCCGCCAGCTTCCCCGTCCAGCCCCGCGACCCCGCCACCTTCTTTGCCGAGCTTGATCGCATCCGCCGCGAGGCCGAAGCAGCCACGGGCCCCGAGGACCTCGCGCACCTCCGCCGCGTCGAGTGGGCCGGTCGCGCGCTCACGGTCTCAGGGTTCGCGGTCGCCGCGCTCGGCCATTGGGCGTTCGGCGCCGTCCTGATCGGGCTCGGCCGCTTCGCGCGCTGGACGATGATTGCCCATCATGTCAGCCACAGGGCCTACGACCGCATCGAGGGAGCGCCCAGCCGCCTGACCTCGAAGGGGTTCGCACGCGGTCGCCGAAGGTTCATCGACTGGCTCGACTGGATCCATCCCGCCGCCTGGCACCACGAGCATGACCTCAGGCACCACCCCCGCACCGGCGAGGTCGAGGACCCCGACCTCGTCGAGCGGAACGCCGACTTCCTCCGCGAACAGAACGTCCCCGACTGGGCCCGGGTCGTCGTGCTCGCCGCGATCGCACTGACCTGGAAATGGACCTACTACGCGCCGAGCACGCTCCTTGAGATGCGGACCGCCGAGGCGAACCGGAGCGGCACAGCGCCCTACCCGCTGCCGACGCGCACGCTCGGGTCGCTTCGTCCCGGCACTCCGTTCATGAACGACGTGACGCTGACCTGCCTGCTCCCCTACGTGCTGGTGCAGTTCGTGCTGCTTCCGGCGCCCTTCGCCCTGCTGGGCGTCGAGGTCTGGGGCTCGGTGCTGCTCGCCTCGCTGCTCGGCGAACTCTGGTCGAACGCGCACGCCTTCGCGGTCATCGTGCCCAACCACGCCGGCGACGACGTCTACCGCTTCTCGGAGCGTGCCCGCTCGCGGGAGGAGCTGCTGCTCCGGCAGATCATCGGCTCGGTGAACCTTACGACCGGGACCCCGTTCGTCGACTTCATGCACGGCTGGCTGAACTACCAGATCGAGCACCACCTCTTCCCGCACATGACGATGCGGCAGCTCCAGCGGATCCAGCCCCGCGTCAAGGCGCTGTGCGCCGAGCATGGCGTGCCCTATGTGCAGGAGTCCGTGGTGCGACGATTCGGCAAGCTCGTGGACATCATGTTCGGCAGGACCTCGATGCTGCGCGCCTGAGTCACACGATGCCGGCTGCGCTCGCGCACCGGGCCAGGCTTTGCTAGCACCTCCTCAAATCGGCCCCCAATGCGGAGTCGGCGATGTCGCTTGAAGAGCGTTACGAGATTACGTCTGAGCTTGAGGCCTCCCCGGTGGGTCCCCGCTTTGCCGTGAGGCACCGCGTCGTGGGGCGGAGGTTCGTCGCAACCACGCTTTCTCCGTCGGTGGATCCGCCCCTCGAGGAGCGGCTCTTCTCGATGGTCAGCGCCCTCGCGGAGCTTGAGCACCCCGGGGTCGACGCCTACCTCGATGCCGAGCGCGGCCCCGAGTCGAGCTGGGTGGCCAGCGCGCTGCTCCCGGGCGGTTCACTTCGACAGCGCATCGACCGCGGAGAGGGTGGCGCCGAGGTGTGGCGTTGGCTCCGCGATGTGCTCAGCGCGCTGCTCTACCTTCACGAGCATGGAGTCCTGCATCGAGGCCTGTCACCCGACGCGATCCGGTTCGACGCCGTCGGCAACGCCCGGGTGTGCGACCTGGGGCTCCACGGCGCCACGGGATCGAAGCCTGGGATGATCGCCATCGCCCCTGAGCTGGTGCCCTACCTCCCGGTCCGCGTGCTTCGGAACCCGACGCTCCACGACTCCGCAGCAGACTGGTTCGCCGCGGCCGCCATGGCGCTCGAGGCACTCACCGGCTCACCCCCCGAACCGGGGGGACCGGTCTTCTCGACGCTGCCCTCACCGCCACCAGCCGCGCTCGCCTCCGCACTCGATTCGCTGCTGCGCTGGCCGGCCCCGCTGCCGCAGGCACAGAGCGCGGTGCGCGAGCTCAACGCCCTTCTCAGCTCCCCAAAGCGCGCTGCGCGACCGGCACCCGCGCAGGGCTTTGCCCGGACGCC
>JBILLP010000155.1:0-7305 GCA_044376025.1 Bradymonadia bacterium | reverse complement strand
GGCCCTGCTCTGCCTCCTCTGCCTCGGGCCCGCGACCGCCGCCGGGCAGGTGCTCAACCTCGCGCCCACCTTCCCCGGCTCCGTGCCGGCCGATGAGCAGCTCCGCTTCTCGACCACGCTCGCGCAGACCATCGACGCCGCCACCGACGCCGCCGTCTACGACGCCGCGGAGTCGAGGCGACGGCTCGGCGACGCTGCCTCGTGCGGCAGCCCCGAGTGCGCCAGGGAGGCCGGCGCGATCGTCGCCTCGCAGGCCGCCGTCGTCGCCCGCGTCAACGGCGAGGCCCAGATTTACGACTTCTCCGTCATGGTCTACAGCACCGTCGATGGCACCCTGCTCGGCGAAGAGAGCGGTGACTGCACCTTCTGCAGCGTCGACGAGGCGCTGACCGCCTTCGCCACCACCGCCCGCGCCGCGTTCGGCAAGGCCGGGGCCCTCCCCGCCCCCACCACCGGACGCGTCGTCGCCGCCACCCCGCCCCCCGCCCCGCCGGCCCCGGTCGTCACCCCGGCGCCCGTCGTCACCCCGGCGCCCGTCGTGACCCCCGCCCCGGTGGCTTCCCCCACGGTGCCTCCGCCCGTCACCCCGTCGCCCGACGGCCGCCTCAACGCCTGGGCTGATGGCGACCGCCGGCTCACCGTCACCGCCACCCCCGACGACGCAGAGATCCGCGTCAACGGCCAGCGTGCCGGTGTCGGCTCCACCCTGCTGCAGGTCGGCCCCCAGCGACTCCGGCTCGAGGTCGCAGCCCAGGGCTACAGCAGCTTCGGCGAAGACCTCGACGTCAGGGCCGACTCGCCCGCCGTCGATCTGCGCGTCGCGCTCAGCTCCTCGCGTTCGGGCGGACTCGACCCCGAGACCCGCGTCCGCCGCCGCGCCACCGGCTGGGTGATGACCGGCGTTGGCGTGCTCGGCGCCGTCGCCGGCTCCGTGCTCCTCTCGGTCGATGGCGACGTCGCCTGCTCGACCGGTCCCGCCTCGTCATGCCCCGACGTCTACAGCACCCTGCCGGGTGGCGCCTCGCTGATCGGCATCGGGACCGCCGCCATCGGCACCGGGATCGGCCTGATCGTCGGCGCCGGCGACTGAACCCCTCTCAGCCCCCGGGCTCCGGGGCGTACCGCGCACCCAGACGCCAGATCCCGAGCGCAGAGGCCAGCCGGATCACGTAGACATCGCTGTCGAGGTGGCGCCCGTAGAGCGCAGACTCCGGGGCGTCGGCCCGCAGCGTCGCCTCGATCAGCGCGTAGATCGCGGAGTCCGAGGCGTGCGCCTCGATCCGCTCGAGGTGCTTCGCCGGAGACGAGACCGACAGCAGCAGCCGCGTCGACAGGTTCGAGATCGTGACGTTGCGCGAGTCGCTGAACTGCTCGAGCCGTTCTGCGCTGGCGGCGAGCAGCGGCACGGTGTCCATGCGTTGCCCGGCATGGAAGAGCGCCAGCAACACCTGCTCGGGCCGCGCCGCGGCGTTGAGTGCGCGCGTCAGCGCGTCGGCGGCGAAGCGGGGGTCACGCTGCTGCAGGTGCCGGATCGCCTCCTCGCCGATTCGCGGGTCGCTGTCCTCGAAGAAGGGTACGAATTCGTCGAGGGGGGCCTCGATGTGGACGAGCGCCTCGAGCGCGGCCCGGCGCAGCTCCTCGCGGGGATCCTTGCGGTAGAGCCCGGGCTGTTGGCGCGCGCGCTCCGAGCCGATCCTGACGACCGCCACGAGCGCCCGGGCCGCCACGGGGGCCGGCGCGGTCTGAACCACACCGCGGACCTCGTCCTCGACCGAGGCGTCGCCCATGAAGGCGAGGGCGATCGCCGCGGCCTGCCGCTCAGGCCCCTCTGCGCCGCGCGCATAGCTGCGGAGCAGCGGCCAGAGGTCGGGCGACGCCACGCGCATCGCCAGCGAGAGCCCGCTGCTGCGCACCGCGTCGTCGTCGGATCGCAGCCGCTTGAGCACCAGCTCGGTCGCTGCGCCAAGGTCGGTGGCGGCGAGCCGCGCCACGGCAAGGTCGACGACCCCGGGATCGGCGTCATCGACGAGCCGCACCAGGTCGGTGGCGCTGAGCGGGATCTGCGCCCCGGCGGCGTCGGTCAGCGCCGCCAGCCGGACCCGCGCGTCGGGGTCCCGCAGCGCGCGCCGCACCGCCTCGAGCCTGAAGGGCGGCCGGCCCGACGCGACGGCGATGCCCAGGATGCGGAGCCGCTGGTCGGGGGTGCCGCCGCTGAACTTCGACAGCGCGACCGCCTCGGCGTCGGGCGCGCCCATGCGGAGCAGCGCCTCGGTGGCGGCCGTCTGCACCATGGGGCTGGTGTCCTGGAGCGCCGCGGCGAACCGGTCCCTGAACCGCTCGTCGCGGGTCTGCGCAAGCAGCCTGACCGTCTCTGCCCTGACCAGCGGCACCGGCGCCCGCATGCCCTCGTCGATGATCGACGAGACCATCGACTCCTGCCGCGCGACGCGCTCCTCGGGCGACTCACCGCAGCGCGCCAGCAACAGGGCCGACCAGACCAGCGCCGCCTGCGTCGCGGCGCGACCCAGCCTAGCGCGTGCGCGCATCGAAGAATTCGCAGAACCGCGCCGCGTGTCGGGCGCCGTCGGGCTCGAACCAGAGCTCATGGAAGGCCTCGGGGACCTCCTCGTAAATCGCACCCGGTACCGCCGCCGCCCACGACCTCGACGCCGCGACCTCGACGAGCTTGTCGTCGCCGGCCTGCACGACCAGCGTCGAGGTGGTCATCGACGGCGCCAGGCGATGCACCACCTCGATCGACTTCATCGCCTCGGTGAACCATCGGGTGTTGACGACGTGGTGGTTGAGCGGATCGGCGTCATAGGCGGCGACGACCCCGGGATCGTGGCTGACCCACTTCGACTCGATCTCGGTCGGCAGTGACACCGTGGGCAGCACCCTGCTCAGCAGGCGGCCGGCGCCGATCTTCCACGCAGGTGCCTTGACGGCGAGCCCGAAGAACGGTGACGACAGCCCGAGCGCCGCGACGGCGCCGGGGTGCGAGAGCGTGTAGCGCGCGGCGATCAGGCCGCCGTGGCTGTGGCCGAAGAGCACGGTGCGCGCAGCGGGCGTCTTGACCACCTCGAAGACCCGCTCAAGGTCGTCGAGGTACTGCTCAAAGCGGAGCACGTGGCCGCGGCGTCCGTCGCTGCGGCCGTGGCCGCGCACGTCGGGGACAACGATCCTGAAGCCAGCCTCGATGAAGGGCCCGAGCCGGTGCTCGTAGCGCCCGCCGTGCTCGCCGTAGCCGTGCACCAGCACGAGCGTGCGCCCTGCGTCAGGCGCGCCATACTCGCGCACAAACAGCCTCCGACCGTCGCGTGCAGTCACAAAGCGGACATCGTCGGGGTGTCCCGTGGCGGTGCTCATGGGCCAGCCTGCTGCGGAGGGGCGCAGAACCTGACCTCGAAGCCCGCGCGCGCGGAGGCGTGCAGGGCGTCGTCGAGGGACACGCGCGAGGTGCCGCAGAGCGCATCGGCGCCGGAGTCGAACCAGCCCTCACCCGGCTCGAGCGCCGTGGTGTCGGCCACACCCTGCTCGCTCAGCGGGTAGACGGCCTTGACGCCGCCGGTCGCCGGGTAGGCGAGGCAGGCGGAGTCGGGCTGCGGGGCAATCGCCACGTCGAAGGCCTCTGCCAGGATCGGCCCGAACGACCGTGTGCAGATGCTGGCCATCAGGCTGCGCCGGCTCAGCTCCGGCGAGTTGACGAGCGCCGCGAACCGGTTGCCCGCCCGCGCCGGTGCGATCGCGTCACAGGCGACGGGCGGTGCCGCGCCGGGCGCCACCGCGACGCCGTCGGCCGGACCGGAGATCGCCACGACCGACACCGGGTCGCCCGAGTAGGGACGCAGCGTGCGGCCGAGCAGGTTCTCGGTCTCAGCAACCCCGAACAGCTGGTCGGCCGCCCAGACACAGTTGTTCGCGTCAGAGGAGTCGAACCCGGCGCCGAACGAGCAGTCGTCATGCAGCCCGACAAAGACCACGACCAGCCGGGCATCGTCACGCGCAAACCCCGCGTTGGCGCCGCCAGCGCCCACGTTGCTGGTCGCCTGCAGCGCCAGCCGCACCGCGTCGAAGGGCTGCGGAAGCGCGCTGCCGGCGCTGCCGACCTGCACGAGGCAGGCCGCCGCGGCTCCGGCTCCCGGCGTGTTGCGCTGCAGCACCTTGGGCAGCGTCGCCGCGCACCCCGTGATGCCGGGCCGACCCGAGACGAGCCGGCCGCCGTCGGCCTCCTTGTCGGTGGTGACGACGCCCAGGTGCCAGTCAAGCGAAGCGTCGGCGTTGAGACGGTCGACGAAGCCCGGCATCGCCAGCGCCAGCGCCTGCTGCACCTCTGCCATGCCGGGGCCCGACTCGACCACCATCAGCACATCGACCTTCGCGGTCGCCGCCAAGGTCACCTTCTCGCTGTAGTACTTCTCGCTCGAGCCGCAGGGCTCGCCGGGCGGGTCATACTCCGGGTTGTCGGCGAGGCAGCCGGCAGAGAGACCCGCCGCTGCAGCCAGCGCCGCAGTGAGGGCTCGGGAGTGACGGCTGCGAAGGTGGCGAGGGATCATGGGCGCCCTGGACCAGGTGGAGGGGAGCGAACCGGGGGCTCCTCGTGGGAGCGCCCGGGGTTAGCACGGATGCTCGCGCCCTCGCAATCGGAACACGCCGCCCGGTCAGGGGCCGCACTCCGGGGCCCCGGCCGTGCCCGGCGTCGGGGTGGCGGCGACGAAGTCGGTGGCGTTGTCGCCGGAGTCGGCAAACAGGTCGCAGCGGGCGAGCGACTCACCGCTGCCTGCGTCGGGTGCCAGTGTGCCCTCGCCGAGCGCCGGGGTTGAGGCGGCGCCCCACGCCAGCGCATCGACAAGCTCGCCGTGGCAGCCCCAGAGCTGCACCGCGCCCTCGCTCGGCAGGCAGCTCGAGGTGCAGCCCGTGACGACATCGGGCGAGAGCGATGCACCCCCGAGCAGCACGATGCCATCATCGGGCGCGGTGCCGGTCAGCGGCCACTGCTCGCTGATCGCGCCGTCGCTGGCGCGCTTGACGACCACGGTGAGGATCTCCGCATTCTCGCCGGGTGGCATCGAGATCTCGATGAACTCCTTGTCGGTGTCGGAGCCGTCGGGGTCGAAGAGCACCTCAGAGAGGCGGATGTCGTCGAATCGGGCGGGATCGCAGGGGCCGGTGCGGCAGCGTGACCCGGGCGCAAAGTCGTCGGGCGCCTGCGGACGGCCCGGTGACGGCGTGACAGGCTCGAAGTCGGCGGCGCTGTCCCCGGTCGGCGTCGCGGTGGGGCAGCGCCCGAGCGACTGCCCCTCCGCGGGCGCGTCTGCGGGCGCGCCGGCCGCGGGCAGCGCGGGCGAGACCTCGGGCGAGGCGTAGACGAGCACGTCGAGCAGCTCCTGGTTGCAGCCGCGCACGACATAGGCGGTGTTCGTGTTGCCGAGGGCCGCCGGCAGCGGGATCCGCGCTCCCGCGACACCGGCACCGCCGAGCAGCAGCAGGCCCTGCTCGTCGAAGGTGCCGCGCAGCGCCACGGCTTCGCGCTCGAGCGCATCGCTCGACCGGTAGATCAGCAGCGTCAGCCCGAGCGCGGAGCCGCCCGGGGGGCCAGACAGCTCGATGAACTCCCGGTCGCCGTCGCTGCCCTCGGGGTTGAAGAGAGCCTCTGAGATCGACACGCCCGAGGTCGGGCAGCTCGCGGGGCCGGTCGTGTCGTCGCCGGTGTCGGCGGGGGCGTCGGGGTCCGTGGCACCGGTATCGCCCGTGGTACCTGTGTCGCCCGTGGTACCTGTGTCGCCCGCGTCGCCCGTGGCACCGGTATCGCCCGTGGTACCTGTGTCGCCCGTGGCACCGGTGTCGCCGCTATCCGGCTCGACGCAGACGCCCGACGCGGTCGGCCGTCGGCCGTCGGGGCAGGGCGGCAGGGTGTTACCGTCACTGCATCCGACCAGCAGCGCGAACGTCGCCAGTGCGGTGAGCTGTCCCCCGCTCACGGGGCTCACCGGCGTCGCCGCCGCGCCGCAAGCGCCGCAACGAGCGGCAGCAGCGCCCAGGCTCCACCGGCACCACCGGCCGCGCTGCAACCGCCCGAACCCGATCCCGACCTCGAGCGTCCGCCGCCGCTGCCGCCGCCGGAGTCGCCCGACGACGTGGTGTCGGCCAGGCCGGAGTCGGTCGCGTCACCCTCGCCCACGTCGCCGCCCGTGTCATCGCCGCCCGTCGAGTCTTCGGCGACGTCCTCCTCCTCGGCGTTGCCGTCGATCGGGTCGACGGTGTCGTCGCAGGCGTCGCCGATGCCGTCGCCGTCGCTGTCGGCCTGGTCGGGGTTGCGGATGCTGGCACAGTTGTCGGTGTCGTTGTCGACGCCGTCTCCATCGTCGTCGTTGTCGCAGGCGTCACCGGCGCCGTTGCCATCGGTATCGAGCTGTTCGGGATTGGCGACGACGGGGCAGTTGTCGTCGCAGCCGTCGGCCTCGCCGGCGGCGCAGGGGTTGTCTGTCGGGTCGCCCGTGAGGTCGCCGTCGGAGTCGATGCCGTCGCCGTCGGGATCGCTGTCGCAGGCGTCGCCGAGGCCGTCGTCGTCGAGGTCCTGCTGCCGCGAGTTGGCGACCGCGACACAGTTGTCGTCGCCGTTGGCAGAGAAGCCGGGTGGCGGCACCGAGGCGCAGACATCCGAGGTGAGCGTGGCATCGCCAAACCCGTCGCCGTCTTCGTCCTCGAAATAGGTGACCGGCTCCGTCAGCGAGCCATCGAGGTCGTTGCAGTCTGCGGTCGAGCCGGTGCCATCGCCGTCGGCGTCGCCGTCGCAGACGTCGCCGATGTTGTCGCTGTCGAGGTCGGCCTGCAGCGGGTTGGGCTGGAGCGGGCAGTTGTCGGCGGTATCGTTGACCTCGTCGTTGTCGTCGTCGGCGTCGCAGGCATCGCCGGCGAGGTCCGCGTCGCTGTCGAGCTGCGACGGGTTCGGCACGAGCGGGCAGTTGTCGTCTCGATCGAGGAGCAGGTCGCCGTCGTCGTCGTCGTTGCGCGACTCGACGGTCAGCGTGATGGTCGCCCGCACGGCGGGGGCCGTACCGTCTGAGACGCTGATCACGAAGCTGTCGGCCCCGACGTAGTTGACGTTCGGCGTGTAGACGACGGCGCCGGTCGCGGCGTCGATCGCGCCAAGGCTGCCGCGGGTGGGCGGGGTCGCGACGGAGTAGGCCAGCGTGTCGCCGTCGATGTCGGTCGCACCCACGGTGACCGTCAGCGAGCCGTCCTCCTCGAGGGTGAGCGACTGGTCGGCGGCGCGGGGCGGGTCGTTGATCGCGCGCACGGTGA
>JBILLP010000154.1:0-7319 GCA_044376025.1 Bradymonadia bacterium | reverse complement strand
GGGATCGACCACAAACGGCGACACTGCGCTGTTGCAGACCAGCTGGGTTCCTCCACCCGGGATGGTCCCGACCAGGAAGAGGGTGTTCGAGCAGGTGGTGCTCTCGTTGGTCACGACACAGAGGCCCACCGACGCGACCGGGGCGTCGGGCGCCGCGCAGTTGTTGATCTCGACGACCTTGTTGAAGCTCGATCCCTCTACGTACTCAGAGATGAGCAGGCACGACAGCGCCTGCGCGGCCGTCACCTCGATGGTGTCGCTCGAGCTTGCGCCCCGGGTGTCGGTCACGGTCAGCCGAACAAGGTAGCGGCCACCCACATCGGTCGCGAAGGACGGGAAGGTGAGCGTCGGATCGTCGATGAACGCCCCGCTGAGGAAGGGCACCGAGACCAGCTCCCAGTCGAAGGTGATCGCGTCGCCGTCGGGGTCGTAGCTCGACGAGCCGTCGAGGAGCGCGAACTCACCAACCCGCACCCCGAAGTCTGAGCCGGCGTCGGCCACCGGGGGCGAGTTGCCGGCGATCACCGAGAGGGTGACGGTGTCAGACGCCGTCGCCAGGTAGCGGTCGCTGACCGAGAGCCGAAGCACGTAGCTGCCCGCGACATCGGGGGTGAACGAGGGCGTTGCGCTCGCGCTACCCGTCAGCGAGGTCGTGCTGCCAACCGGAGTCGAGACGAAGGTCCACGAATAGCTCAGTGGGTCCCCGTCCGGGTCGAAGCTCAGCGAACCGTCAAGCTGGGCCACATCACCCAGGCCGACACTGAAGTCGACGCCGGCGATCGCGACCGGGGGCAGGTTCGAGAGCGCGCAGTCGAACCGGGTCGGCGCGACCCCGAGGTCAGAGAAGTCGTCGATCTGGCCCGCCGACCTGAAGTAGTCGGCCGGGCTGTAGGCACCGGTGACGAGCGCCGGTGCGGGGTTGCAGCGTCGGTAGGTCACGTTGGCGGCCACCGGAGAAGCGAAGCTGCTCGTCAGCGAGCCGAAGCTGTCGAGGTTCCGGTCCGCGCCGGCGTCGTATCGGCGGTTTCCGTTGGCGTCGGCGAAGACGAGCAGCCGGTCATCGCCGTTGAACGAGGCCGTTGCAGAGGTCGTGTCGCAGCGCGAAGGCGGCAGCACCGTCGGGTCGCTGCTGCTTGCACACACGGTGAAGACGTCGCCCGCCGCGAGCGTGCCCGAGAAGGCGCTCGTCGCGTTGCAGGCATCGCCAGGGGCCGACTTGAGGCAGACGCTGACCACCCCGAGGTCGACCGGCGCGGCGCCGCAGTTGAACAGCTCGTAGGCCTTGTTGTTGGCCGAACCCTCGATGTACTCGCTCAGGATGACGCAGAGGGCGTCGGTGGCGGTCACGACGACCTCGTCTGAGCTCGACAGCCCTCGCGGGTCGGACACCCTCACCGACAGCACGTAGTTGCCCGCGATGTCTGGCGAAAACGAGGTTGATGCCGTTGACGACGCGAGGGAGGCGGCACTCCCCGCCGGCTTCGAGACGAGGCTCCACGCGAAGACGAGGGCGTCGCCATCGGGGTCGCTCGATCCCGACGCGTCGAGGCTCGCCGATGAGCCGATCAGGACGCTCACGTCGGCACCTGCAACGGCGACAGGGGCCCGGTTGGTGACGCCGTCGGAGACCGTCACCACGACATCGTCGTTGCCCGAGGCGCCGCTCGCGTCGGTCACGCGGAGCCGCAGCGTGTAGCTGCCCGCGGTCGACGCCGTGAAGGCCGGGACAGCGGCGGCGGTGCCCGCGATGGAGGCCGTCGACCCCGGCGGTGCGACAAGGATCGACCACGCGTAGGTGATCGGGTCGCCGTCAGGGTCGGCCGATGAGCTTCCGTCGATCTCGACCGGCACCTCGACGACGGTCGAGAGGTCGGGGCCGGCCGAAGCGATGGGGGCGCGGTTGATGACCGTGTTCACCGCTCCAGGGGTCGGGACGGCGTAGGTCCGAAAGTCGGCGCGGTTGTTCCCGGAGTCCGTTGCGTCAAGGTCGCGCCCGAGCGAGGCGCCATCGGCTGCCGATGGCGCCGAAGCCGTCTCGCCCGCGAAAATGTCGGTGGCAGAGAAGACCCCGTAGCCGAGCGCGTCGGCGACACGCGCGCCCCTGACCAGCCGGAGGCTGTCGGGACCGTTCTGCAGGTCGACAGCCCCGAAGAGGTCGGCAGTGTCCGCGAGGGCGCGCGACGATGCAGTCCCGACCACGACGAAGATGCCGTCGGCCGGGATCGACCCGGCAAGCGGAACCGTCAGGTAGGTCGCGCCCCCGAAACCGTTCACCGCCTCGAGCGACCAACCGTCGAGCGGTGTTCCGGGTGGGCCCACGAGCTCGACGAAGACGTCGTCATCGGCTCCCGCAGCGTCGTACACCAGCTCGTTGATCCGGACGGCCGGCAGCGGTGGCGGCACGCACACGCCGTCGGCGCATGTCGAGGCATCGTCGCACCGCTCGACGACCAGCTGATCGAGGCAGCCGTCGGCGTCGGACTGCCCGCACTGCACGACCCCGTTCCCCGAGCACGACAACAGGCCGCCGACAGCGCACTCGTCGACGCAGTCCTCCGCGCAGACCCCCGCGCTGCAGGTCTCTGACGAGGCGCACGCGATGGGCGGCCCCAGGTCGAGGCAGACATCCGTGTCGAACTCACCGCAGCTCCGCGTCGCATCTCCTTCGCAGACCGACACACCGAGTGACGGGCACTCGTCACCGCAGGCAACCTCGCAGCCGCCCGACACGCAGCGGGTGCCTTCGCCGCAGGCGGCCAGCTCGGCCCACTCGAGGCAGCCCGACGCGGCGGTCACGCACGCCCGCGGGCGACCCGCGTCATCGCAGGCTCGCTCGCCGGCGACCGCGCAGGTGTCGACACACCCCGTGTCGCCCTGCCCCGAGCCGTCGGAGTCACTGTCGTCGACCGCGTCGCCATCCTCGACCGCGTCGCCATCCTCGACCGCGTCACCATCCTCGACCGCGTCGCCATCCTCGACCGCGTCACCATCCTCGACCGCGTCGGGGTCGATGCTGTCGGGTGAAGCGTCGGTGGAGTCACCTGACGTATCGTCGGGGTCGGGGGCGTCGACGTCGGCATCGCCAGTGACATCGACGCCCTGCGTGTCGTCCTCCTCGCCACGGGAGTCGCGAACGGCGGTCTCTCCACACGCGAAGACGGTCGCACACAGTGCCAGGACTGCCAGGTTGCCGACGGTTCGAGACCGCATGACGCGTCCACGAGGGTGATTCGCGGCAACACACCGCGAGCGGGGAGTCTCGCCGATGCGGCGAGCGTGGGTCAAGGCGGCGGCGCCACAAATTCAGGATCGCGCTGACTCTGCCTCACCGACGCTTCACCCGTGCCAGCGAACCCGGTATCCTGCTCCGAGGACACCACCCCCGAGGCCCCGATGAGTTCGAACCTGCGCGCCTGTCTCGCCCTGCTGCTCGGCGCTGCCCTGCTTCCTGCCTGCGGCGCCGACGGCCCGACCCGCGGCGGCCGTGGTTCGGGCGGTTCGAGCGACACCGGCGTGGCGGGGGACACCCTGGTCGACACGTCCGACGACTCGACCGGGGGCGACGCCTCGGGCTCCGGCGACACGCTCGACGACACGACGGTGCCAGACACGTCGCCGCCTGACACGGGGCAAGACAGCGGGGCCGACACCGCCGGCGACGTCGCCGAGGATGTCGAGGGTGACACGGTGCCCAGCCGCTGCGACTCGACCGCCGACTGCGCCGCGGGAGCCTGCCTCGACGGGCTGTGCGTGGTGCAGTGTACCGCGGCGGCAGACTGCGACGGAACCGCCCGGTGCGAGCGCGGGCTCTGCGTCCCTGTCCAGTGCCTGCAGTCATCGCAGTGCGACGACTTCAACCCCTGTACCGAGGACTCCTGCGTCGGCGACCGCTGCTCGAACGTCGGAATCGCGCCTCCGCTCGCAGACGTCCTCGTGGGCGACTGCCTCGGTCGGCAGTGCCAGGGAGGCGAGCCCGTGCCGGTTCCTCTCGACTCCGACCTGCCCGCAGATGACGGCATCAGCTGCACGGTCGAGGCGTGCCGAGCCGGGGTGCCGGTCTTCGAGCCGAGCGATCGGCTGTGCGACGATGGGTTGGCAGCGAACGGGACCGAGGTCTGCTCCGTGGTCGATGGGGGCTGCGTCACCGCTGGTGGCGGGCTCTGCGAGCCGCCCCCGGCCGTGACGCCGCGCCCCGAACTCTGTGATGATCTCGACAACAACGGCAACGGCAGGGTCGACGAGGGCTGCTCCTGCTCGTTCGGCATGGCCAAGCCCTGCTACGGCGGCGCGGTGGCCCAGCGCGGACTCGGCTCTTGCATCGACGGCTACCAGGTCTGCTCCGGCATCACCGCCCCGGCGTGGGGAGAGTGCGTCACCGACGCGGCACCCGCGGCTGAGGCATGCGACGGTGCCGACAACGACTGCGACGGCTGCCCCGACGACGGGCTCGACTGCGGCACGGCGCCGGTCTGCCCCTCGTACGACCTGGCGTCGGTGCTCGCCGACTACGTGCCGGGCTCCCTGTTCACGCGGCTGCCAATCGCCACGGCCACCTGGACGGTTTCGGGCGGCCTCGCGGAGCCGGCGACCGGCACCGGCGCAGGCTTCGCGACTCGCTTCAAGACGCCCGGGCGACGCACCGTGGCAGGGAACCTCACTTTCACCGACGGCAGCAGCGCCAACTGTGCCTGGACGGTCGACGTGCGCCCCGGTGAGGGCCTCAACGTGCTGCTCACATGGGACACCTTCGGCGTTGTCGACCTCGACCTGCACCTTCACCGGGGAGCCGCATACGGCGACTTCTGCGCTACGGCGGCAGACTGCCACTACGCAAACTGCCAACCCAATCAACGGCTTGGATGGGGTTACCTGCCCACGCCGGCGGCAAGCTGCGAGGGAACGACCTGCCCGAACCCTCGGCTGGCCCTCGACAACATCCGGGACACCGATCCCGAGTGGATCATCCACGACACGCCGAACCCGGGCGAAACCTTCCGGGTCATGGTGCACAAGTTCAGTGGGACGCCCGCGACGCAGGCGCGGGTCGAGGTCTGGTGCGGCGGGTCGCTGGTATCGGTGCTCGGCGAGCTGCCCGACGCCGCGGCGCTCGCGGGGGCAGCCGCTTCTGGATGCCAGGGGTCGAGCTGGCGTGTGGCCGACGTGACGATCGTCTCACAGGACGACGGGCGGGTCGAGTGTGAGGTCACGCCGCTGGTCGAGACTGGCAGCTACGACATCCGCAGCAACGACTCGACCTACTGACCCGCCCTCCGGCGAGGGCCCGCGTCGGCTACCGCTTGCCCTGAGCGGCAACCGCCGCCTGGGCCGCTGCGATGGCGGCGGCATCGCCAAGGTAGCGGGCCTCGAGCAGGCGCAGGTCGCGGTCGAGCACAATCAGGCGCGGCGTGCCGGTCGGGATGTTCCACTCCGCGATGTCGGCATCGGAGACGCCCTCGAGGTGCTTGACGATCGCGCGCAGGCTATTGCCGTGCGCCACGACGAGTGGGGTCCCGCCAGCACGGAGCTCAGGCACGAGCACGTCGTGCCAGTAGGGCAGCACCCGGTGCACGACGTCCTTGAGGCACTCGGTGGCAGGGAGCAGCTCAGGGGCAAGCTGGGCATACCGGGGATCATGCGACGGGTGCCTCTCGTCAGCCGCGTCGAGGGGGGGCGGCGGCGTGTCGTAGGAGCGACGCCAGACAAAGACCTGTTCGTCGCTGTGACGAGCCGCGGTCTCCTTCTTGTTCAGGCCCTGGAGCGCGCCGTAGTGCCGCTCGTTCAGGCGCCACGACCGCTTCACGTCGATCCACTCCTGGTCGGCGGCCGCGAGCAGCCGCTGCGCGGTCTGGATCGCGCGCCGGAGCAGCGAGGTGTGGACCGTCGAGAAGGAGACTCCCTCTGCCGCGAGCAGGCCGCCGGCCGCCGTCGCCTCCGCCTCCCCTCGCGGGCTCAGCGGCACGTCGGTCCAGCCGGTGAATCGGTTCTCGACATTCCACTGGCTCTCGCCGTGGCGAACAAGGACGAGGCGGTAGGTCATGGCCTCCACGCTCCGTGATAGTCGGGGTCTTCGATCCCGAGCGCCTGTTTGCAGACCTTGAGGGCACCGAAGGTGTCCATCATGACGGCGAGCTCGTCGGTGCGACGGTGCCCAATCGAGGCCTCATAGGCGCCGGGGTGGGGGCCGTGCATGATGCCGCGCGGGTGGTACGACAGGCTCCCCGAGCTGATGCCGCGGCGCGAGATGAAGTTGCCCTCGGCGTAGAAGAGCACCTCGTCGCAGTGGACGGACTCATGCGGGTAGGGGCAGGGGATCGCCTGCTCGTGGAAGTCGACCACCCGGGGGACAAACGAACAGATGATGCCCCCGTTGAACGCAAACGTGCCGTGCCAATCGGGCGGCAGGTGGATCAGGCCGGCGCGGGGCTGGAAGTTCAGGATCGGGAAGGCCCACGGGTAGACCGTGCCATCCCATCCGACGACATCGAGCGGTGACTCCTTGACCTCGTACTCCGAGAAGCGGTCGTTGCGCTTGACCACGAAGGTCCGGATGCCCTCGTCGAGCGGACCCATGAAGGTCGGGAGCCTGAAGTCGCGGTGGCAGTAGGGAGCCTCCATCTTGAGCTGCCCGGCCTCGTTGCGCCACTGCTTGGGGATTCGAAGCGCGTTGAGGACCTCGAAGCCGAGCCAGTGCTGCTCGACGCCGGGGTCGAGGATGAAGCGGTGCTTGAGGCCCCGAGGGATGCAGACATAGTCGCGCGGACCGAACGGGACGTCACCCACGACGCTCCGCAGCAGCCCTGAACCCTTGTGGATGTAGAAGAGGTCGTCGCCGTCTGCGTTGGCGAAGTAGACGGGGTCGGACGCAGACGGCTTGACCACCGTCACCACGACGTCGTGGTTGAAGTAGAGGGGCCTGCGGGCGTTGATGGGTGCCCCGGGGTCGCTCGTCAGCTCGAACGACTTGAAGTGCCGCCGGCGCAGCGGCTCCGAGGTCGAGTCGTCCTCGGCGACCGGCGGCGCCCAGCCGTACCCGCTGACCCGCCAGGCAGCGTGACGGTGCGGTTCATGCAGGTGGTACAGGATGGAGTACGGGCCATCGAACCCGTCGCGCGTCAGGCACTCCTCGTGGCGCAGCGCCCCGTCAGTGCCTCGAAACACGATGTGATGCTTGGTCGGGTACTCCCCGGCTGCGATTCGCTCAATCACGACAGCCTCCGTTCAGATGCGACCCTGCGCCTGCTGCTCCCGCTCGATCGACTCGAAGAGCGCCCTGAAATTGCCGCCGCCGAAGCCGCGGTCGCCCTTCCGCTGGATCACTT
>JBILLP010000153.1:0-7342 GCA_044376025.1 Bradymonadia bacterium | reverse complement strand
TCGGCGCCCTCGCGGCTGTCGCCGGCATGGAGAAGGCCGTCCGCGACGCGATCCGGTACGGCACGGAGCGGAGCGCCTTCGGCAAGCCGCTGACCAAGCACCAGGTGTGGCGGCACAAGCTCGTCGAGCACCTGACCTCGATCGAGGCCGCCCGCAGGCTCTGCTACTTTGCGGTCGACAAGGTCGCCAAGGACCCCTTCGCCTCGACCCGGGAGATCACCATGGCGAAGCTCTTCGCCGGCGACCTGATGCAGAAGGTCCTCTACGACTGCCAGCAGCTGCACGGCGGCTTCGGCTACGTCACCGAGTACCCAATCAGCCGGGCGTGGACCGATGGCCGCCTGCTGACGATCGGCGGCGGGACCTCGGAGATCATGAAGGAAATCCTCACCAAGCTCGAGAACCTCTGACTCCGTTCGGCGCGGCCGCGGTTGACCCCGGGCCACGGAACGCTAGTCGGCGTATCGGCCCCGTGTTCGTCGGGGCCCTCGAACCCGGTGTCCCATGACCTCCACTGCGCTCCGTGACCATGCCGTCCAGGCGCGCGAGGCATCGCTCGTGCTCGCGAGGCTCCCGGGCGCCCGCCGGACTGAGGGGATCCTCGCGATCGCGGACGCGCTGCTCGCCTCGTCCGACGAGATCCTCTTCGCCAATGCGATCGACGTCGCCGCGGCACGGACCCGCGGAACACCCGCTGCGCAGGTCGACAGGCTGCTGCTCGACCGCACGCGCATCGCCGCGATGGCCTCGGCGGTACGCGAGATCGCGGCCCAGGACGACCCGATCGGTGTGGCCGTTGAGCACCGGATCCGGCCGAACGGACTCCGCGTGAGCAGGGTCCGCATGCCGCTCGGCGTCGTCTGTGTCATCTACGAGGCGCGTCCGAACGTCACCAGCGACGCGGCCACGCTCGCACTGCGGTCAGGCAACGCCATCCTGCTCAAGGGTGGCACCGAGGCCCGGCACTCGAACCTTGCTCTCGGCGAGGTCATCGGCCGAGCGCTCGGGGCTGCCGGGCTCCCCACCGCGGCGGTGCAGGTGCTGGCCCCATCGTCGCGCGAGGAGCTGACCGAGCTGCTGCGCCTCGACGACCTCATCGACCTGGTGATCCCGCGCGGCGGCGAGGGGCTGATCCGGTTCGTCGCGGAGCACTCCCGAATCCCCGTCATCAAGCACTTCAAGGGCGTCTGCCACGTCTTCGTCGATGCGACCGCCGACCTCGACATGGCGCTGTCGATCGTCACCAACGCCAAGGTCTCGCGACCGAGCGTCTGCAACGCCGCGGAGACCCTGCTCGTGCACCGGGACATCGCGCCGGCCTTCATGCCTCGGATGGCCGAGCAGCTCACGTCACAGGGCGTCACGCTGCACGCCTGCGCGGAGACCCTCGCGCTGCTCGGCGGCAGGCCTGGCGTCGTCGCGGCCACCGATGAGGACTGGGCCACCGAGTACCTCTCGCTCGATCTCGCCGTGCGCATCGTCGATGACCTCGACGCCGCGTTGCGGCACATCGAGCGCTACGGGTCTGACCACACCGAGGCCATCATCACGCGCGACCTTGTCGCCGCCGACCGGTTCAAGGCCGAGGCGCGGTCGAGCTGCGTGATGGTCAACGCCTCGACACGCTTCAATGACGGCGGGGAGCTGGGGCTCGGCGCCGAGATTGGCATCTCTACCTCACGGCTCCACGCCTATGGGCCGATGGGCGCCCATGAACTCACGACCCTTCGATTCATCGTCGAGGGACAGGGACACATCCGATGACATCGAACGAAATCGAATCGACGCGCAACCGGGCCGCGGCGCGCGTGGTCGAACCAGACGGGACCGCACCCACCCACGACGGCGAGCTGCTCGCCCGCGCGGTCGCAGAGGCCGCCTGGGACACCAAGGCCCGCAATGTGCGCGTCATCGACGTGCGCGGCCTCACCTCGTACACCGACTACCTTGTCGTCTGCCACGGCACGAGCCAGCGGCACACGGCATCGATCGCCGAACACGTGATCGATGAGCTGCGGCCGCTCAAGTTCAGGCCGATCGGGATCGAGGGCCAGGAGCAGGCGGAGTGGGTTCTCGTCGACTTCGGGGATGTGATCCTGCACGCCTTCACGGAGCCGTTCAGGCTTGAGTACCCGATCGAGAGCATCTTTGGCGACGCTCCGCGCCTGCCCCTCGACGCGCCTGCAGACCTCGAGGACCCGGACTTCGGAAAGCGGCGGGCGTGAAGGTCACCCTGGCCGCAGTCGGCCGCCTGCGGGTCCGCGTCTTCGGGCCGGCATGGGACCTCTATGCCGACCGGCTGCCGCACTACTGCAGCTTCAACTGTGTCGAGGTGAAGGAAGCGACCGAGCGCTCTGCAGCGGAGTCTCGCATCTTCGAGTCCCGCGGGCTGCTCGATGCGACACGGGCGGCGGGGTTCAGGGTAGCGCTCGACGCACGGGGTGAGCCCGTCGACTCGGTCGCGCTTGCGAGGCGCCTCGAACGGGCGTTGCAGCAGGGTCCCGACCACTGGGCCTTCTGCATCGGTGGCTCGCACGGCCACGACGATGCGCTGCTGGCAGCGTCGCAGTGGCGCTGGAGCCTAGGTCCGCTCACGCTGCCCCACGAGCTGGCCCGCGTCGTGGTGGCAGAGCAGCTCTACCGCGCCTTCTCGATCGTCCGCGGCGAGCCCTACCACAAGTAGCAAGGCCGGCAGGCAACAACCGCCGCAACGTGCCGAAACATGGGGAAAGCTCCTCTGCCGGAGGCCCCATGTTCTCGAGCATCACGAACCTGTTTGTCCCACCTGCCTGCGCCGTCTGTACGCGTCGCCTCGATGCCGGCGAGCAGGACCTCTGCGCGCCCTGCTCCTCACTCTGGCCTGGTGTCTCGTTCGAGGGGCCGGCGCCGTTGACCTCCAGGCAGGCGGCGGCCTGGTATGACGGCGACATCCGCAGCGCGATCCATGCCCTGAAGTTCGAGGGAGAGGCGTGGCGGGGACCCGCGCTCGGACGGGCGCTGGCGCGCACGCTCGCACCGGCGGTCGCGTTCGACCTGGTCCTGCCGGTCCCGCTGTCTGCGCCGCGCCTGCGTGAGCGCGGGTACAACCAGGCGGCGCGGATCGTCGCGGGCGTGACCTCGGTGCTGCGGCGACCGGGGACCACGCGACGGCTGTCGCGTGAACGCCACGGCGGGCCCCAGCACACACGGGACCGCGAGGCGCGCGCGCAGATTCGAGGAGCCTACACCGCGCGCGGGGTGACCGGCCTGCGCGTGCTCGTCGTCGACGACGTCACGACGACCGGGGAGACCCTCGCGGCCTGCGCGGAGGCGCTGTTCGCGGCGGGCGCGAGCGAAGTACACGCCTGGAGCCTCTCCGCGACGCCGCGGCACCGGGGGGACGGGGGCGCACCCAAGAGCCTGCTTGACGCTCTCGCGCCGGCGTTGGTACCGTCGCGCGAACTCGAAGCGATTCCTCGCGTCCGCACGCCCCCTCCCGGTCCATGATCAAGTCACCCGCAAGCTGGACCGCGCTGGCATCCCTCCTGCTGCCGTCGTCGCTGTCGGCTGCGGAGCTGACCGATGTCGCCGACGCGTTCGACTTCGACGCCTCGAACCCCTTCGACTTCAGGCTGGAGCCCTCATTCAGGTACCAGTCGGAGTCTGGGACGATCGCGCGCGAGGCAGGATGCGACCCGGGCACCGAACCGGATCGGTGCAGCGAGCCACAGACCGTGTTCAATCGCGAGCTGGAGTACGAGAGGTCGCGGAGCTACCTGGACACGACCTTCAAGATTGGCCTCCAGCGCAACTTCGAGCTTCACGCCTCGCTTCCGCTCGTCTTCAGCGACAGGACCGACCTCAAGTTCGCCGAGGGCGTGACGCAGGAGAACTCGACCATCGACCCGTCAGATCAGCGCATCGATGCCGACCTGAGGTCGACGGGGACGGTGAACCCGGGCTTTTTCGGTACCTATCGCTTCTTCGACATCTCGAGCGAGGGCGCCGGTGTCGACCGCTCCGGCTTCGGAGATGTCACGCTCGGGCTGGCCTGGTCGCCGCTCGAGAGCACACCCGAGGAGCCGTTCGGCACCCTCGTGCTCGGTTTCGACTACACGCTGCCGTCGGCCCAGATCCGCTCTCGGACGAACGACGCGGTCGGCCGTGGCGTTCACAACCTGCGCTTCACGCTCGCAGCCAGTCGTCCGATCGAGTTCGCCGAGCCCTACTTCGCCTTCACCTTCGATGTGCCGATCGCGGCGAACCGCTCGCTCTTCCAGGACTCCGGAAGCAACCAGCGGCTGACTGCCCCCGGCGCCGAGTTCAAGACCCGCCTCGGCTCCGAGATCACGATGTTCAGGGATGCGGCGTCGAACCAGAGCTACACCCTCGCGGGCGGGTTCGAGTACGGGTACCGGTTCGAGGGGCGCGACTACACGCCGCTCAGTGACGCGTTCTCGCGCTCGTCGTGCAACGGCCTGACGCCGGCAGAGGCCGGCTACCGCGACCAGTACGGGGTCGCGACCGCGCCCAACGGCAACGCCTACAACCCGCCCTCTGGTACCTCACGCGAGTTCGCCTCATGCGGGTGGGTGGTGCAGGCACCTGCCAATGCCACCGACGGCACGGGCCTCTCGGCACCCGACACCCGGTACGTCTTCGACGGCATCAGCGATGTCGAGGGGTTTGGGACCATTGGCGGTCACGTCCAGCTGAACCTGCAGTTCAGCCGCTACTTCGAGCTCCGCGTGAACAGCGTCGTCGAGTGGGACTCGCCGCACTACCTCACCAACGCCGATGCGGGTGACGACAAGGACGGCGATGACAGCGTCGACCTGCAGCCCGATGGTGGCGAGCGCAACCCGACCTTCAACCTGGCGTACGATGCGCAAGGTCGGCGCTTTCGCACCGACGGAACGGTCCGCGTGACCTGGGGCGTGACCGCGGCACTACTCCTGTGACGACTGAGGCGAGCGGCGGACCTTGAGCGCCTCTCGGTAGACCTCGTCGGCCGGCAGTCCCAGCGCCTGGCCAATCACCCGGGCGATCTGCTTCGTCTTGAGGCCCTCTGCCGCAAGTGCCTGCACCCAGGGCTCGATCTCGCGGGGCGCCTTCGCGACCGGCTCGCCCCTGACGCCGACCACGAACTCCCCCCGGGCGTCGTCCTCGGTCACCTGCGCAGCGACCTCTGCGGCGCAACCACGGTACCAGGTCTCGAACTGCTTCGTCAGCTCGCGCGCGACCACGACGTCTGCGGTCGGACCGATCTCCGCGAGGTCGCTGAGGAGCTCCCTGACGCGGTTGGGGCTCTCGTACATCACGACCGTGTGGCCCGAGTCGAGCCACGACTCGATGGCCGCGCGGCGCGGACCGGTGCCGCGCGGCACAAAGCCCACGAACAGGAGCTCGTCGGTCGGCAGCCCCGCTGCGCTCGCAAACGCCGTCAGTGCCGAGGGCCCGGGGACCGGGATGACCCGATGCCCCGCCCGAAGCACCGCCCGCACGACCACGTGACCCGGGTCCGAGATGGCCGGGGTCCCTGCGTCCGAGACGAGCGCCAGGCTCGCACCCGCATCGAGCAGCGCCACGATGCGCGCCGCCTTGGACTCCTCGTTGTGGGCGTGCAGCGACTCGAGGGGCGTCGCGATGCCGAACCGCGAGAAGAGCCCCCCGGTGTGCCGCGTGTCCTCCGCGAACACCCGCTCGCACTCCGACAGGACCCGGAGCGCCCGGGACGACAGGTCCTCGAGGTTCCCGATGGGCGTGGCGACGACGTAGAGCGGCACGGGGCGGGTTCAGCTCCGGTTCGCGAGCGCGATCCCGAGGTCCCTGCGCAGCCTGAAGTAGGGCTCGGAGATGCTGAACTGGATCAGCTCCGTCACCTTGTCCTTCTTGCTCGCGCGGCCGATCTCGAGCTTCTCCTCCTTCACCGCGACGATGGCCTGGCGAAGGTCTCCACACAGCAGGAGCCCGACGCGATTGGCGGAGTGGTCTGCATGCTGCAGCCACCTCGACACGTCGGGGTTGCGACCGGCGTCACGCAGGGCCTGGACACTGCGGTTGAGCTGGGCGACGACCGGCTCCGGCAACCCCTGCATCGCGTGCGCGTACTGCTGGACCGTCTCGACCGGCGCGTCCCCGATGATCTGCCCCGTCGAGACCGCGAGCGCCGCGTACAAGAAGACCTTGAGCGGCTCCGAGGCCGGGAACGCCGAGGCGAGGTAGAACTCCGGCCTGACGAGGCACAGGGCCTTGTTGACCGCGAAGGCCAGGTCGCGGGGCTGCTTGCCGCCGAGCATGTCGCGCCCGACGATGAGCGAGACCTGCTCTGCGTTGGCGTTCTGCAGCCCTGAGGCGTCCTCCTTGAGGTAGAGCACCGGCTCGGTCATCGCCTGTGCGGCGAGCGCCGACTTCACGGCGCGCGAGAACAGCGTCGCCTCTGCGAGGTCGATGCGGTCGCGCTTCTTGTTGATGCCCCAGGCCTTCGGGTCGCGACCGAAGGAGTCCCGCAGGTTCACCGCAATCAGGCCGAAGATGTTCGAGATGGCGATATCGAGCTCGGGGTGCAGCAGCACGCGCCACTGCTCCGTGCTCAGCGCCTGCCTGGGCTCCGGCGGCGTCGGCGGCAGGTACTTGCGATAGTACTCCTCCTCGTCGGGCGAGGCCTTCTGCAGCACCGTCAGCGCAGCAGCCATGCACCACGCCTTGTCGTACTCGCGACCATCGAGGTAGGCCTTGAACAGCGCCTTGTAGCTGTCCATCCTGAAGGGTGAGAGGTCGATCAGCCTCCGGTGCGCCTCGATGACCTCTGTGCCCGACTTGCCGGCCTTCTCGTAGAGCTCTGCCAGGATCTCTTGAAGCTGCTCATCGGCCGGGTTCACTTGCGAGGCGAGCTTGAAGGCTGCGATGGCATCCTCGAACTGCTGCAGCCGTGACCGGTAGACCTCGCCGAGGTTCCTCAGCAGCAGCTCCTTGAGCTTGGCGTTCTCCGCGAGGCTCGCGGTGGTCGTGACGCGCTCAAGCATGCGGCGGTAGTTCCGCTCGAGGCTCTTCCAGTCCCTCGCCGTGGTGAGGGCCCGATCGACCGCCTCGAAGGCCTCGAGGTAGTCGGGCTTCACGTCGAGCGCCTTGTTGAAGAACTCGACCGCCATTGGGATGTCGCTCAGCTGATCCCTGAAGACGGCCGCGATCGTGAAGAGGATCTTCGCACGGCGTGCGTCGTCAGGCTCCAGCGTTGCGAGCTTGCCGAGCACCTCGGTCGCGCGCCGCCAGTTTCCGCTCGCGGTGAAGAGGTTCAGCAGCTTGTTGAGCACGACCTTCGAGTTCGGGTCGATCTCGATGGCACCGCGATACGCCTCCTGTG
>JBILLP010000006.1:0-22540 GCA_044376025.1 Bradymonadia bacterium | reverse complement strand
GGGCTGCTGCGCGAGGACATCGACACGGTGCTGCACCTCGACCCGGCGGCGCGCCACGCGCTCGAGGTGCTGCTGGTCTACCCGGGCCTGCACGCGCTCTGGACCCACCGTTTGGCGCACCTGCTCTGGCGGCGCGGCTACATCACGCTGCCGCGATGGATCGCCCACGTGAACCGGCGCCGCACCGGCATCGAGATCCACCCGGGCGCCCGGTTCGGGCGGCGCGTCTTCATCGACCACGGCATGGGCATCGTGATCGGCGAGACCGCGACGGTCGGCGACGACTGCCTGCTCTACAAGGGTGTCGTGCTCGGCGGCACCTCGCTCGAGCGCAAGGAGCGCCACCCCACGCTCGGCCGCGGTGTGGTCGTGGGCACCAACGCCAGCGTGCTCGGGCCAATCCAGCTCGGCGACGGCGCCAAGGTCGGCTCGAGCTCGGTGGTGATCCGGGACGTGCCAGCCGGCGCGACGGTCGTCGGTGTGCCCGGCAGGGTCGTCAACACCGAGCCGCATGGCGCACGGCAGGTGCTCGACCACGCCGACCTGCCCGACCCGGTCGCGCAGTTGATCTCGCGGCTGCTCGAGTCGATCGAGTCGCTCGAGCGGCGGCTGTCGGCGGTCGAGGCCGCCGAGGCGGCCGGCACCCACGCCGGGCGGCTCGGGGGGCGGCGGAGCGAGCACGATGTCTTCGAGGAGGAGCTCGCGTGAACCACCGCGAGCGCGTCGAGCGGGCGTGGGAGGCGGTGCGCGGGCGGCTCGACGCCGAGGCGGTGCTGCTCGGGGGCTGGGTCGATGCGCCGCGCTGGCCGACGCTGCCCGAAGGCGCCGGCTGTGTGGACCTCGTGTTTGCGCTCCCGGCGTGGCGCGTGGCAGGCCTGCGGAGCTGGCGCGACCAGGCGGAGGCCTGGCAGGGCGGTGAGCTGGTCGTCGCAGCCGAGGCGTCGGTGTGGGCGCGGCAGCTCCTCCGGAGCCACGGCGGTGTGGCGGCAAGGGTAGTCCATGGTGACCGGCACGATCCCCACGGGCTGCTCGGCGAGCTCGGCGTGCTGGCGGCGACCGGGTCAGACCCGGTGGTGGCGGGCTGGTTCGCGGCGGCCCGGGGGGTGCTGCCCACGGCGGTCGCCCCGTCGGCAGGTGGCGCCGTGCTGGCGGGCCCGGAGCGGTTCGGGCGGCTCGAGGCGTGGCTGACGGGCGCGCGGGGGCGCTGCTGAGCGGTCGCCGTCGGGGGTGCGGTCGTCAGGCGCCGAACCACTCCCGGTACCACCGGACAAACCGCTCGACACCGACCTCGATCGGGGTGTCGGGCGCGAAGCCGGTGTCGCGCTGCAGGTCGTCGATGTCGGCGGCGGTGGCAGGCACGTCGCCCGGCTGCATCGGCATCATGATCTTCTCGGCCTCTCGCCCGAGGCTTGTCTCGAGGATCTCGATCAGCCGCGTGAGCTCGACGGGGTTGTTGTTGCCGATGTTGTAGAGCCGGTAGGGGGCCGACGACGTGCCGGGGTCGGGTTGGTCGCCTGACCAGGCAGCGTTCGGGGTGGCGGGGCGGTCGAGCACCCTGACGACCCCCTCGACGATGTCGTCGATGTAGGTGAAGTCGCGCCGCATCTGGCCATGGTTGAAGACCTCGATCGGCTTCTGCGCCAGGATCGCGCGGGTGAAGAGGAAGAGCGCCATGTCAGGGCGGCCCCACGGACCATAGACGGTGAAGAAGCGCAGGCCGGTGGTCGGCAGCCGGTAGAGGTGGCTGTAGGTGTGGGCCATCAGCTCGTTGGCCTTCTTGGTCGCGGCGTAGAGGCTGATCGGGTGGTCGACGACGTCGTGCACCGAGAAGGGCATCGAGGTGTTCGAGCCGTACACTGAGCTCGAGGAGGCGTAGACGAGGTGGTCGACGCCGTGGTGGCGACAGCCCTCGAGGATGTTGGTGAAGCCCTGGATGTTGCTGTCGATGTAGGCGTGCGGGTTGGTCAGGCTGTACCGGACGCCGGCCTGGGCGGCGAGGTTGACGACGCGCTGAGGGCGCTCCCGCCTGAAGAAGGCCTCGATGGCGTGGCGGTCGGCGATGTCGGCGTGCACGAAGGTGAAGCCGGGATGCGCGGAGAGCCGGTCGAGCCGCGCCTGCTTGAGGCTGGGGTCGTAGTAGGGGTTGAGGTTGTCGATGCCGATGACCTCGTCGCCACGGTCGAGGAGCCGCTGCGAGAGGTGGTAGCCGATGAAGCCGGCGGCGCCGGTGACGAGGACCCTGGTCATGTGACGCCCATGTTCAGAGGCTCCAGTAGCGGCGGTCGGCCGGGACGGCGGCGGGCTGCAGGCAGGACTTGACGTCGAGCACGATCCCGCCGGGACGGACGCGGGCACAGAGCGCGGCGGTGCCAGCCTGCCGGTACTCGTCGTGGGCGACGGCGACGACGAGGGCGTCGAGCTGCTCGAAGGCGCTCCACGGGGCGAGGTTGAGGCCGAATTCGTGGAGGGCCTCGTCGGGGGAGGCGACGGCGTCGTGCACGATCGGGGCGATGCCGAACTGGGCGAGCTCGTTCAGGATGTCGGGCACGCGGCTGTTGCGCAGGTCGGGGACGTTCTCCTTGAAGGTGAGCCCGAGCACGCCGACCCGGGCGCCCTTGACGGTCAGGTCCTGGTCGATGAGCAGCTTGACGAGCCTCTGCGCGACGAAGGTGCCCATGCCGTCGTTGATGCGGCGCCCGGCGAGGATGACCTGCGGGAAATAGCCGACCTGCTCGGCGCGTGCGGTCAGGTAGTAGGGGTCTACGCCGATGCAGTGTCCGCCGACGAGGCCGGGCGAGAAGCGGAGGAAATTCCACTTGGTGCCGGCGGCCTCGAGGACATCGGCGGTGCGGAGGCCGAGTCGGTCGAGGATGATCGCCAGCTCGTTCATGAGCGCGATGTTGAGGTCGCGCTGGGTGTTCTCGATCACCTTGGCGGACTCCGCCACCTTGATCGACGGTGCGCGGTGGATGCCGGCGGCGACGAAGGAGCCGTAGGCGTTGGCGACCCGTTCGAGCGTGGTGGGGTCCTGGGCGCTGACGACCTTGGTGATGCGTTCGAGGGTGTGCTCGCGGTCGCCGGGGTTGATGCGTTCGGGCGAGTAGCCGAGCGTGAAGTCGACGCCGCAGCGGAGCCCGGACACGCGCTCGAGGATCGGGCCGCAGAACTCCTCGGTGACGCCGGGGTAGACGGTGCTCTCGTAGACGACGACGGCACCCGGCTGCAGCGCCCGCCCGACCGTCTCGCTCGCCTTGCGGATCGGTGTGAGGTCGGGCTGCTTGTTGGCGTCGATCGGCGTGGGGACGGTGACGACGAAGAAGGTGGTGCCGGTGAGCGCCTCCGGGTCGTCGGTGACGATGAGCCGGGACTGCCGGAGGGTCTCCGCATCGACCTCGCCGGTGCGGTCGCGGCAGTCGCGCAGCTCTGCGACGCGGGTGGGGTTGATGTCGAAGCCGACGACCTGGTCGTGGGTGCGCGCGAAGGCGAGGGCCACGGGCAGTCCCACGTAGCCGAGTCCGATGATCGCGACCCGTTCGGACATGTCGAGGCACCTGAGGGACAGGGGGGATCGCGTCAGGCGCAGACCCGATGCAGTGGATCGGTGTAGACGATCGCTCGGGGTTCGCCAAGGCGCGCCATGGCGGGCGGGCCCACGCGGGGGCTCCCCGGGGCGGCTGGCCGGGATCGACTTGACACGCGGGGCGGCGATCCCCTAGGGAGCGCGCCCTCCCATGCCCAGCCGACCGTTGTCGGCGTCGTGCGGCGGACCCGGACCGGCCGGTTGCTCGGCCCCTCCCCGAGTGTGTCATGTCCCAGAAGTGCCAGCTTACCGGAAAGCGCCGCAACGTCGGCATGCGTGTCTCGCACTCGCACATCCGCACCAAGATGGTGCAGCTGCCGAACCTGCAGACCAAGCGGGTGTGGTTCGAGGACGAGGCGCGCTTCGTGCGCCTTCGCATCTCGGCGCGCGCGCTCCGCACGATCACGAAGAAGGGGCTGTCGCGCTTCTTGCGAGACGAGGGCCTGTCGCTTCGCGACGTGACCTGATCGCGACGCGGGGCGCAGCCTGGCGCCCCGGTGCGAGCCGCGCGACCGGTTGCGCGGCGGGTCGTCTGGGTCGCCTCGACCGTGCAACTAGCGCGGTCGTGAGAGATCGAGTAACTCCCGTGACGGTGGCGTCACGACGTGGCGTCCAGGCTCCGCACATCCGCCTCGCCACGTGACCAGAACCCAGTCATTCCGAGCCTCCGAGGAGGGCAGCGACACGCTGCTGTCCCCTGGCTCGATCCTCGATGCCCGCTACCGCGTCGACGCCTTCCTGGCAGAGGGGGGCATGGGCAGGGTCTACGTGGGCACGCAGATCCAGCTCGGGCGCAAGGTCGCGCTCAAGCTGATGCGCCGGAACCTCGTCGCCGACGAGGCGAGCAAGAAGCGCTTCTTGCAGGAGGCCGTCGCCGCGAGCCGCCTGAACCACCCGAACACGATCAAGGTGTACGACTTCGGGCAGGTTGGCTCCGATGTCTTCATCGCCATGGAGTTCATCGACGGCGTCTCGCTGCAGGGCGCCCTCGACGCCGCGGGCGCGCTGCCGCTCGCGCGCACGCTGCGCATCATCGAGCAGGTCGCAGCGAGCCTGGCAGAGGCCCACGCGCGCGGCATCGTCCACCGCGACCTCAAGCCCGACAACATCTTCCTGGCCGAGATCGCCGGCCAGCGGGACTTTGTGAAGGTGCTCGACTTCGGCATCGCCCGGGTGCTCGAGAACGAACAGAACACCCGCATCACCATGGACGGGCTGGTGTGCGGCACCCCCGACTACATGGCGCCGGAGCAGGCGATCGGCGGCGAGATCGATGGGCGGAGCGACCTCTACGCGCTCGGCGTGATGTTCTACGAGCTGCTGACCGGGCAACTGCCCTTCGTCGCGCCGACCCCGGTCGCCGTGTTGCTGAAGCACCAGCACGAGCCCCCGCCCGAGCTGCCCGACTCGGTGCCTCAGCCGGTGCAGGGCCTGGTGATGCGGCTGCTCGCCAAGCGCGCCGCCGACCGTCCCGCCAGCGCGGAGGAGGTCGTTGAGGAGATCGCCGCCATCCGGCACGACCTCTTCGCAGCCGGGCAGCTCGACCCGGGCGAGACCGGCGTCAGGGCCGCCCGGACCGGCCGGATACGCGCCAGCGCGTCGCCCGGCCCGATGCGCACCCGCGAGCTCGAGAACCTCGCCGGCGGCGCGCCTGACACCGCACCCGTCGCGGGCGAGGGCGCGTCGAGGCGTCGCTGGCTGCCGGCCGCCGCCGCCGTGCTCGTCGTCGGGCTCGGTGCCCTTGCCTTCGCGCTGACCTCAACGGGTGATCCCGCCCCCGCGCCCGCTCCGGGCGCCCCGCCCGCGGTCGCCGAGCGCGTCGCCGCGCCCGCGCCCGCCACGAGCGCCAAGGTCGCGATCAGCAGCGACCCCGACGGCGCGGAGATCTACCTCGAGGGCGCCTTCGCCGGCCGCACCCCCGCCCGCGTTGACCTGCCCTCGGGCGCCGACGCCCGCATCGAGCTGCGCAAGACCGGCTACGTGTCGGCGTCGCGGACCGTCAGCGTCCCCGCCGGTGCCGCGAGCGCGGAGCCCGTCTCGGTGCCGCTCGAGCCGGTCCAGGTCGTCATCCGCCTCGAGTCGGAGCCGGTGGGCGCCCAGGCCTCGGTCGCGGGATCGACCGCTCCGCCCTGCACCACCCCGTGCGAGACCCGGGCCGCGTGGGGCACCCGGGGCCTGGTGATCCGCTTCGCGCTGCCCGACCATGCAGAGTCCTCGCAGCAGATCGACGTGACCAGCGAGTCGGCGATCACGGTCCGCGCGACGCTCAGCCGCCTGGCGAGCCGCCCCGCGGCGCGGGAGCCAGGCACGGCCCGAGCCGTCCAGGCTCCGACCCCGGCCCCGCCCGCCCCCGCCGCACAGCCGGCTCCCCCGGCCCCGCCCGCCAATCCCTTTCGCGTCGTGGATCAACGATGAGCCGAATCCCGCTTCGCCGTCACCGCATTGCGGCCCCGGGCCTCGCCATCTGTCTGCTGCTCGCCGGCACCGGCAGGCTGCACGCCCAGGCCACGCCGACCGGGGAGTCGGCCCACGAGGAGGCGATCCGCCTCTTCAGCCTCGGCGAGCTGCACTACAACGGCAACGAGTTCGACGAGGCGGCCGCGGCCTTCTCGCGCGCCTGGGAGCTCGAGCCCAACGCCGTGCTCGCGCTCAACGCCGCGCTTGCCTGGGAGAACGCCGGCAAGCTCGACGAGGCGGAGCTCTGGTTCTCGCGCACCCTGTCATCGAGCCCCGACGCCGATGTGCGCGGGCAGGCGACGCGAGGGCAGGCCCGCATCCAGGCCATCCGCGAGCGGCTCGAGGCGCAGCGGCAGGCTACGCCGGGGCGGCTGGGGATCTCGTCGGAGCCGACCGGAGCCTCGGTGTCGATCGACGGCGCCCAGCTCGGCGTCACGCCGTTCGACCAGGAGCTCCCGCCCGGACGGCACGAAGTTGTCGTCGAGGCGCCGCGGCGCGCGCCCTTCACGCAGTCGGTCGTGGTCGAGCCGGGAGGCTCGGTGCAGCTCGTGGTGCCGTTCGGCCCGGAGCTGCCCGACGAGGTGCTCCACCCGCGGCCCGAGGCCGCGCGGATCATGTGGCCAACCTGGGCGCTGCTCGGCGTCGCGGCGGCAGGCGTCGCCGGGGGCGCCGTCTTCGGAAGCTCCGCGCAGGCGGCAGCCGACGACCTCGAGAATGACACCGCGACGCGACGCGACCCCGACGCCTTCGACAGCCGCAAGTCCGAAGGGCAGTCGGCCGCGCTGCTCTCGAATGTCGGCTATGGCACCGCCGCCGCGGCGGGCGTGGGTGCCGCTGTCTGGTGGCTGCTCTTCTCGGAGCAGCGCTCCGCCGACGAGGCTCCGGCCGCGATGCTGCTCCCGACGCCGAGCGGCGCGGAGCTGATCGTCAGGTTCTGAGGCTCACGGCGCGGAGAGTGAGATCTCGAAGGGCGCGATGCTTGTCCCGTCGACCACGTAGGCGACCCCGGTGAACAGCGCCCCGATTCGGAGGTACTGGGCGGTCTCGGGCTCGAAGCCGACCGGTCGGGGCGCGTTGGCCGAGAGTGTGCGGCCGGCGATGAAGGTCGCGGTGCCCGGCGTCGCGATGTCGAAGAGGCGCAGGCTGAGCTGGTCGTCGCGGCTGGTGTCGATCCCCTCGGAGCCGCAGTGGTGGGGGGGGCAGGAGATGCCGAGCGTGGTGCCGTCGACGAAGCCGGCCTGGGCGGCGCCACAGAGCCCGATGGCGAGCGGGTCGAGCGTGCGCTCGATCGCGGTGTCGGTCACGCTGAAGCCGTGCACGAAGGTCTCGCCCGACACGGTGCCCGGGGTCAGGCAGGCGTCATTGTCGAGAAAGCCCCCCTGCAGCACAAAGACGCTGTCATCGAGCGCGGCGAGCGAGATCCCGGTCTGCGACGATGCCTCGTCTCGCAGCTTCACGGTCGCGTAGGGTGCCGGAGCGTCGGCGTCGCGCACGTCGGTGAGGCGATAGGCCTCGAGGCCACGTGTCCACGAGAGCGCGTAGACGCGGCCGGCGGCGGCGTCGGCGGTGACGCGCAGGGCCTGGCTGGCGATGCGGTCGGCGTCGATGCGGTCGGGGAAGGCGACCGTGCCGTCGGCACGGGGCGTGAGCGTCGTCCGGTAGAGTCCGGCGAGGTTGGCGGCGACGAGCACCGTGACGCGCCCAAGGCCGCGGATCAGCGCCACATCGGAGACGAGCCCCTCATGGGTGCCGACGCCGCCGATGCCGCAGGCGGCGTCGGCGTCGCACCGCGCGACGACGCAGCCGCCTTCGACGCAGGTCCGGCCGCCGGCGCAGTCGCCATCGCTGGCGCAGGTCCCGGTGCAGAGCCCCTCGAGGCAGACGAAGTCGGCACCCACACAGGTCGCGCCGCCACCGGCCAGGCCGCACGTTGCGGTGCAGACCGAGGCCTGGCCACCGGGGAAGGAGGCCCCGGCGACAAGCGTGCAGGACTCGAAGCCCGGGCAGTCGCGGTCAGACGTGCAGAGCGCGCGGCACTCCCCATCGCTGCAGGCCAGCGACGAGGTCGTGGTGCAGGGGGCCCCGGAGCAGGCCTGGCGACGCGCCTTGCAGGTGCCGGTGATCCCCGCGTCACGCTCGCAGACGAACCCGGTGTCGCAGTCGGCGTGCTCGACACAGGCGCGGCCCGCAGCGGCCACACAGCGCCCGTCGGTGCAGCTCACGCCCTCTGCCGGCGGCGCCAGGAAGCGCTCCGCCGGGAGCCGCTGCAGCGTGGCGTCGCCCGCGGGCGCGTCTTCGAGCACGAGCGTGGCGACGAAGAGGCCGAGGCTGCCGCCGGCGATCACGACCTGGTAGGGGGGCGCGACGTTGATCAGCTCGACGTCGAGGGCAGAGGGGGCCGAGGAGCGGGCCGGGAGCGTGCAGTCCTGGCCATCGGCGAGCGGTGTCGACTCGGTGGCGTCGTTGAAGAGCCCGTGCGCGACGCGTCGCAGGCCGGTGGCGCTCCGCTCGTAGATGTCGGCGGTGAGAACAGCCCGCGAGCAGGGCGTGCCGGCGACGACCTCGAGGCTGGCGACGGCGACCAGGCCCTCGAGGCTCTGGATCGCGCTGCCGACCCGGGCGAAGGCGTCGGGGTCGGCCGTGGTGGGCTGTCGCACATCGTCACCCCAGTCGCCGGAGCAGAAGGCGAACGGGGTCGAGGTCTCTGCGGTCACGTCGAAGCGGGGCAGCTCGCAGTCACGGCTGTAGCTGTCGAAGTCGAGGCCCCAGGCGCAGCCGGTCAGCGAGAGGGCCGCGATCGCCGCGGCGGTGTGCAGGACGTTCAGGGACCTCGACATGGCGTCGGCTCCGGAGACAGCGGGGGCACCACAGCCCGATGCAGGCTGTACCACAGTCGACCGGCCAGCGCACACCTTCTGCGATGTGCGCAGGGATTTGGCACGGTCCTTGGAGGCATGGGTGGTCATCGACCCCGCGGACCTGCCGCCCAGAGGGCGCCGAAGTCCGCAAACCAGCAGTAGGAGAGAGACCATGAGCACCCCTTGGCACCCGAGCTGTCGATTCAGAAACCTGATGTACGTCGCCGCGCTCCTGACGAGCCTGGCCGGCTGCGCCACCGATGACACGAGGCTGCCAGCCGACGACACCGGCACGGCCGACACCACCGGCGACACGGGCGGTGGCGACACGTCGGTCGATACCATCGACGATACCGGCACCCCGGACACCGCCGCCGACTCCGGCGCCGACACGGCCGAGGATACCGGCGCCGATACGTCGCTGCCGGCCTGTGGCGACATCAATCCGCAGGGTTGTCGCGCCAGCGGGTGTCCCGAGGGGCTGGTGTGCAGCTTCGACGAGGGGAGCTGCACGCCGTCGACGTGCATGTGCGACGAGGCGACGGGCGGCTGGATCTGCACCGATGACTGCGGTGGCGGGGTGTGCGTCACCCCGTCGAGCTGCTCGACGACGGCAGATTGCGGCGTGGGCGAGGAGTGCCTCGCGGGTGCCTGTGTGCCGACGGCCTGCCCAGAGATCTGGTCGCCGGTCTGCGGTGTTGATGGCGTCACGTACGGCAACGACTGCGAGGCGGAGCGCGCGGGCGTGGCGGTGGCCTACCTGGGTGAGTGCGGCTCCGGCGGCTGCACGACCGACGACGAGTGCGCGGAGTACCAGTCGTGCGAGGCCGGAAGCTGCGAGGTCTGCCCGCCGGTCGAGTGCGCGCCCTGCCCCGAGGGAACCGACACGATCCTGCTTCCGCACTGCGGCGGCTGTGCCTGCGTCGACCCGGCTGACGAGTGCGGCCCGTCGCTGCCCTGCCCGCCCGATTCGCGGTGCGAGGCAGACGCCGACGGCCGCAACCGCTGCGTGCCGGTGGAGCCGACCGGCTGTAGCCTGCCGAACCCTGCGGGCTGCTCGGCGACGGGCTGCGCCCGGGGCTACAGCTGCGAGCGCCCGGTCGATGCCTGCCTGCCTTCATTCTGCAGCTGCGACGCCTCGACCGGCGAGTGGACCTGCACGGCAGACTGTGGCGGCGGTGGTGTGTGCGTCCCGGTCGCGGGAGGATGCGGATCGAATGCGGACTGCGCTGACGGGCTTGTGTGTGACCTGGAGACGCGCGAGTGCCGTCCGCCCTGTGTGGTGGACTGCTTCAGGTACGACCCGGTGTGTGGGACCGACGGCCGCACCTATGGCTGCGGCGAGGTCGACGCGCACTGCTGGGGCGTCGAGGTGGCTTACCCGGGCGAGTGCGTCACAGAAGGTCCGTGCACGGTCAACACCGACTGCGCGGTGGGCGAGCTCTGCATGGGCGGCCTCTGCGAGCCGGTGCTCTGCCCGATGATCTACTCGCCGGTGTGCGGCGTCGATGGCCGGACCTACGGCAACGAGTGCGAGGCAACGGCGGCGCACGTCGCGGTGGCCTACACCGGGGAGTGTGGCACAGACGGGCGGATCGGGTGCTACAGCAACGCCGACTGCCCGGCCGACACCGACTGCTCCGCGGACACGGCCTGCCTGCCGGACCCGAGCTGCCCGATGTGCGCCGTGTGCTACGGCTACTGCGAGCCGATCCCCGTGCCGTGACCGGGCTGCGCGCCGGGTGACAACCGGGGCCGGGGTGCGCTAGGCTCAGGCCGCCCCGTACCCCGGCATCGCATGTCAGCCCCGCTCCCCGCCACCCTGCCCCTGCTCCTCGACCGCGTCGCGGAACAGCTTGGCGAGCGCGCGCTCATCGTCGATGCCGACCGCTCACTCACCGCCCGGGCGCTGCGCGACGAGGCGCGTGCGATCGCCGCGGCCCTGATCGCCGACGGCTTCGAGCATGGCGGTCGCGCGGTCATCTGGGCGCAGAACCGCTGGGCGTGGATCGCCGCGGCGCTCGGGGTCCACATCGCCGGCGGCGCCGTGGTGCCGCTCAACACCCGCTTCAAGGCGCACGAGGCGAGCTGGATCGCCGCGCGCGCCGGCGCGACCCACGCCTTCGTGGCGCGCGGCTTCGTGGGCTGCGACTACGCCGCGATGCTGCCGCGCGCCGACGTGCCGACCCTGCGGCGCATCGTCAGCCTCGACGGCGGCTGCGACGACGCGGAGTCGCTCGATGCCTTCGTGGCGCGCGGCGCATCGACCCGCGCGGCCACCCTCGACGCCCGGGCGGCCGCGGTGCGCGGCGACGACCTGTCTGACCTCATCTTCACCTCGGGCACCACCGGGCGCCCCAAGGGCGTCATGTGCACGCACACACAGACGCTGCGGGTTTTCGACACCTGGGCAGGGACCGTGGGCCTGCGTGATGACGACCGCTACCTGATCGTGCCGCCCTTCTTCCACACCTTCGGCTACAAGGCCGGCTGGGTGGCCTGCCTGCTGCGCGGCGCGACGATCCACCCGCTGCCGGTCTTCGACGTCGAAGCGGTCGCGGTCGAGGTCACCCGCCACCAGATCACCGTGATGCCCGGGCCACCGGCGCTCTACCAGTCGCTGCTCGCGCACCCGCGACGAGCGGAGTGGTCGCTGCGGAGCCTCCGCCTCGCGGTCACCGGGGCCGCGACCGTGCCGGTCGAGCTGGTGCACCGCATGCACGACGAGCTGGGCTTCGAGACCGTGCTCACCGCCTACGGCCTCACCGAGTCGACCGGGGTCGTCACGATGTGCCGGCGCGACGACTCCGCAGAGGTGATCGCCACCACCTCAGGCAGGGCGATCGACGGGGTCGAGGTGCGGCTGGTCGACGAGGCGGGGCATGATGTCTCGACCGGGCAGCCGGGCGAGGTCTGGGTGCGCGGCTACAACGTGATGCCGGGCTACTTCGACGACCCCGCGGCGACCGCAGAGGCCATCACCCCCGACGGCTGGCTCCGCACCGGCGACATCGCGGTGGCCGACAGCGCCGGCAACCTCGCGATCACCGACCGAAAGAAGGACATGTTCATCGTCGGCGGCTTCAACGCCTACCCGGCGGAGATCGAGGCGACCCTCGCTCAGCACCCCGACGTGGCGCAGGTCGCCGTGGTCGGCATGCCCGACGACCGGCTCGGCGAGGTCGGCGCGGCGTTCGTCGTCCTCAAGCCGGGCGCCCAGGCCAACGAGGCGGCGCTGATCGCCTTCTGCCGCGAGCGCATGGCCAACTACAAGGTGCCGCGCGCGGTCTGGTTCGCGGCAGAGCTGCCCCGCAACGCCAGCGGCAAGGTGCTCAAGTTCGAGCTCCGGGAGCGAGCGAGGACCTCGACCCGGTAGAGGCCCCGGACGGCGGCTGCTCAGAAGGTGAAGGCGCGCTTGTCCGCATCGGCGGGGGTCTTGAAGATGAGCACGTCGGCGATGGTCTTCGACGTGGCGGCCCGCGCGAAGAGCTCGGTGAACCTGTCGACGTCGGCGTCGGCGCCGAGCACCACCTCGAAGCGGAGCACGCGGTCGGTGTGGTCGTACCCGGTGCCCTCGAACTTCATCCAGCCGAGCACGCCCGGGGCGTCCTTGATGGCGGCGATGACCTGGTACTCCCGCTGCGGACGCACGTAGGCGGTGACAACGACTGACGACATGATGACCTCGGGCGGCACGTGGCGTCGCAGACTGGCGACTAGAACATGTTCTAGCATGCGACAGCGGCGCGTTGCAATGGCCGCGGCCGGGGTCGGCGCGAGCCCAGCCGGGGCCGCCGTCAGTCGGCGGTCGACTCGAGGCGTGCCGACAGCCGCGGGTCCTGCGGGCCGTCGACCTCGACGACCTCGACCCCGTGCGCGCGAAGGTAGCCGACGCCGTTCTCGCCGGCGTAGCCGCCTCCGACGACGTAGACCCGCTTGATGCCGGCGTGGTGGATCAGCTTGGAGCACATCAGGCAGGGTTCGCCGGTGACGATCAGCCAGGCGCCGGCGGTCCGGACCCCCGAGGCGGCGCAGTTGCAGATGACGTTCATCTCTGCGTGGTGGCAGCCGATCTCGAGCCGTGTGCCCGAGGGGACCTGCTGCCGGTCGCGGTCGCAGACGTCGCCGCCGCAGAGGGTGCCGCCGCCGCGGGGACCGCCGTTGTAGCCGTCCATCAGCACGACGTTGCGGTCGGGGTCGAGCAGCAGCGCGCCGAACTGGCGCCTCGGGCAGTTCGAGGCCTTGGCGAGCGCCAGGCACTGCTCGACGCGAATCTGGATGTGCTTGGGCTTCATCGCGGGGCTCCTGCGGCGAGGCCGGACCTGCCTCGCCCGCGCGGCGCCGGTAGCACATCGCGGCGCCGGCCGGAACCTCTGCGTCGGGGCGTGGCGGGAGCGTCGAATTGTGAGCAGAGATTCGAAACGCCCGCTACAGGGGCGGCGCCATGTTCGCACCCGACCGCACGCATCCCGCCCTCCTCGCAGCCCTGACCGCCCGCGGCTACGCCTCTCCCACCCCCGTCCAGAAGCTCGTCGGCGAGGCCTCCGCCGACGCCGACCTGCTGGTGTCGGCCGCGACCGGCTCCGGCAAGACCGTCGCCTTTGGCCTGGCGATGGCCCACGCGGTGCTGCGGGGCGAGCAGCGCATCGCCACGAGCCCCTCGCCGCGCGCGCTCGTCGTGGCACCCACGCGCGAGCTGGCGCTGCAGGTGGCCCGGGAGCTGTCGTGGCTCTTCGCGCAGGCGACGACCCGGCCGGAGCGCTTCGTGGCGACCTGCGTTGGCGGCACCGACCCGCGGGCAGAGGCCCGGGCGCTCGAGCAGGGGCCGACGATCGTCGTCGGCACACCGGGGCGGCTCTGCGACCACATGCGTCGGGGTCGGCTCGACTTCTCGGGACTCGCGGTCGCCGTGCTCGACGAGGCCGACGAGATGCTCGACATGGGCTTTCGCGACGAGATCGAGGAGATCCTCAAGCACCTGCCCGCGGAGCGCCGCACGCTGCTCTTCTCTGCGACCATGCCGCGCGAGATCGAGCGGCTGGCGGCGACCTACCAGCGCCAGGCGGAGCGCATCAAGGCGAACACCGACGCCTCGCCGCACGCCGACATCGACTGCGCGGCGCTGCTGGTCTCGACCTCCGAGGGCGAGCACGCGGTCGTCAACGTGCTCCGCCAGCTCGATCCGGCGGCGGCGATCGTCTTCTGCGCCACCCGCGACGGCACGACCCACATGCTGTCGGGCCTGCGGGAGCGGGGCTTCTCTGCCGTCGCGCTGTCTGGCGAGCTGTCGCAGGCGGAGCGGAACCGCGCGCTGCAGGCGCTTCGCGACGGCGCCGCGCGGGTGCTCGTGGCGACCGACGTCGCGGCACGCGGGCTCGACCTGCCCTCGGTCGCGCTGGTGGTGCACGCCGACCTGCCCAACGACAAGGAGGTGCTGCAGCACCGCAATGGCCGCACCGGCCGCGCGGGCCGCAAGGGCACCGCGGTCGTGCTGGTGCCGGCCCCGCGCCGCAAGCGGGCAGAGTACCTGTTTCGCGACGCCGGGCTGCCGCTCCGCTGGATGGACGTGCCCACGGCGGAGCAGATCGTCGAGGCCGACGGCACGCGCATCATCGAGCAGATCGGCGCCCTCGCCGCAGAGGTGACCGACGACGACCTCGCGCTGGCGCGGCGCGCGGTCACAACCGTGACGGCGGCGCCCGGCGACGAGGCAGGGTCGGCAGAGTCGGCGGAGTCGAGCGCGCTGCGGCTCGTCGCGGCGCTGACCCGACAGCTCCGAGAGCGGCTGCCGGTGCCCGAGGAGCTCTCCGAGACGATCCGGCTGAACGAGCGGCGGCAGAACCCGCCGCGGCCGGCACGCGGCGAGGGTGGCCCGGGGCGTGACGCCGGCCACGAGCACCTTCGGCCGCGGCACGGCCAGGAGCCGCCCGAGGGTCGCCACGGCGGACGCGGCCACGAGTCGGTCTGGTTCAGGGTCAACGTGGGTCGCCAGCACAACGCCGACCCGCGCTGGTTGATCCCGATGATCTGCCGACGGGGCAACATCGAGAAGGCCGACATCGGCTCGATCCGCATCCTGCAGTTCGAGACGCGGTTCGAGATCGGCCTCTGGGCGGTCGACCACTTCGTGCGCAACGTGCGGCGCCCCGATCGCAAGGAGCCACACGTCCGCTTCGCGCCGGTCGAGTAGCGATCAGCCCGGGTCGGCGCCCGGCAGGTCTGTGATGCCGCGGTGCAGGTCGGCTTCGTGCCGGGGCTCGCGACCGAGGCCGAGCAGCGTCGGGGTCAGGCAGGCGGCGAGCGCGAGGCAGAGTGTCCAGAGCTTCTCGAGCGCCCCGACGACGGTGCGCCCGCGCAGCGGGTCGCCTCCGGCGCGCGTCAGCTTGACGCCGATGCGCCGGTAGATGCGCGAGGCCACGATCATCGCCAGCCGGGTGCGCCAGGGGATGTAGCGCATGCCCAGGTCAGCGCTGCGGTAGTAGCGGTCGGCGAGGGCAAGCAGGTCGGCGACGACGCGCACCACCGCGGCGCGGGTCGTCTCGTCGGGAGCCTGCAGCGTGGCGGGGGTGACGCCCGCGGCGCCGGCACGGGCGAGCCGGTCGGCCGGCAGGTAGATGCGGCCGAGCTGGGCGTCGGCGGCGACGTCGCGGCAGATGTTGGTGATCTGCATCGCGATGCCGAGGTCGAGCGCAAAGGGCAGCGCGCGCGGGGCAGTCACGCCGATGACGCGGCACATCAGCAGCCCGACCGTGCCGGCGACGCCGTGGGCGTAGCGAACCAGCCCGCGGTCATCGGGCACCCGGACCTCGCCGATGTCAGACGCCACGCCCTCGATCAGCGCCTCTGCGGCGCGAAGGTGCAGCTCGGAGCCCTGCATCAGCGAGACAAAGGCCTGCAGCTCCGGGGTGGCGTGAGCCCGCCCGTGCAGCTCGTCATGCAGCCGCTCGACCGCAGCGCGTGCCTCCGCGGGCGTGGGCGCGTCGTCGACGGCATCGTCGACGCGCCGGCAGAAGGCGTAGACAACGGCGGCATCGACCCGGGCATCGACCGGCAAGAAGAACGACGCCAGCCGAAAGCTCTTCGAGCCCTTGGCGAGGGTCGCGATGCTCTGCCTCGCGACCGCATCGGGCGATGCGGGGAGGACCATCGCGCCCGGGTTCACTCTGCCGCCTGCGGCCAGGCTGTCGGCGCGGGGATCGGCCGCCGCTCCGGCTCCGCGAGCTCGGGCAGCGTGTGCTCGAGCACCTTGGCGCCACAGAGCACGCCGGGCACACCGGCACCGGGGTGTGTGGATGCGCCGGCGAAGAAGAGGTTCCCGACGTCGTCAGACTTGTTGTGGTACCTGAAGTAGGCGCTCTGCTCGAGCCGGGGCTCGAGGCCAAAGGCGGCGCCATCGGCAGAGCGGAGGCGCCCGCCGAAGTAGCGCGGATCGACCGAGAAGGCCGTCACGAGGTTTTCTCGCAGGCCCGGCAGGTGGGTGCGCTCCAGGAAGCTCAGGATCCGCTCCTGGTACTCCGCGGCGTGCTCCTCCCAGTCGATGCCGCTCTTGTCGTTGGGCACCGGTGACAGCACATAGAAGCACTCATGGCCGGGCGGGGCCATCGACTCGTCGGACCGCGTCGGCGCGTGCAGGTAGAGCGAAAAATCCTCCGCGAGGATACGCTTGTTGAAGATGTCGTCGAGCAGCTCCTTGTAGCGGGGCCCGAGGATGATCGTGTGGTGCTTGATGTCGGGGTAGGTCTTCTTCGTGCCGAAATAGGTCACAAAGAGGCTCATCGACTGCCGGCGGCGGGCGACCCACGAGTCGGTGTACTTTCGGCGGTGCTGCGGGGCGATCATCTTGGTGTAGACGACCGACGGGTCGGCGTTCGAGACGACCAGGTCGGCGGCGATCCGCTCACCCGACTCGAGCCGCACGCCCGAAACCTTGCCACCGGCACCGACCTCGATCTCGGCCACCGGCGAATTCATCCGCACCTCTGCGCCGATTTCTCCGAGCAGGCGGGTCAGCGCCTGCACAATCGCGGTGGTGCCGCCGATCGCGTAGTGCACGCCCCACTTTCTCTCGAGCCAGTGGATCAGCATGTAGATCGAGCTCGTCTGGAAGGGGTTTCCTCCCACGAGCAGCGGCTGGAAGGTGAAGACCTGCCGCAGCCGCTCATCCTCGATGAAGCTCGCCACAAGGCCATAGACCGACCGGTAGGAGCTCAACCTCAGCATGTCGGGCACAACCCGCAGCATCTCGCTCAGCCGGTCGAACGGCTTGTCGGCAAGCTGAAGGTAGCCGATGTCGAAGATCTCCTTCGCCTTGGCCACCATGCGCTGGTAATTCTCGACGTCGGCCGGGTTGAAGCGGCGGATGTTCTCGAGCAGGCGCTCGTCGTCGCCGACGTAGTCGAAGGTCGAGCCGTCATCGAACTCGACGCGATAGAAGGGATCGACCGGCACGAGCGAAAAATAATCCCGCCGGTCGCGCCCGACCAGCGAGAAGAGCTCGTCGAGCAGGTAGGGCGCCGTGATCACCGTCGGACCGGCGTCGAAGGTGAAGCCGTCGCGCTTCCAGACCGAGGCTCGGCCGCCCGGCTGCTCGTTGGCCTCGAGCACGGTCACGTCCCAGCCACGGGCCCGAAGGCGGATCGCGGACGCGAGGCCCCCGAAACCCGAACCAATCACAATCGCCTTGTTGCCCATCTCACTCTCCGGGTGGGCCGGACTGGACCGGCCATGCATGCTTGAACTGGTCACAATGACAAGGAGGCGGTCAGACCGCTGCGGCGAGCTGCTCGCCCTGCGCCGGCTCGTGCCGTGACGGAGGCGTCAGCAGGTGGCCGATCGGGGCCAGCGACAGCGCCAGCAGCTTCGCGGCGACCGCGGCAAGCGCCGGCTCGCCCGCGAGCTCCGGTGCCCGCGAGACCCGCTCCGCAATCTGCCTGATGCGGCCGAGCACGGCGACGAGCGCTCCCGACGCCTCGAACCGCGAGGCGGCCCACGCGATGTCGGCCTCGGTCGTGCGGTCGCGCGGCGCCTCGAGCAGCGAGATCAGCCGGTCGCGGTCGGTCGGCACCAGTCGAAGGTGCTCCACCACCAGCGCGCTGATCTTGCCCTCCCGCAGGTCGGCGCCCTGCTCGCCACGCCCCTTGTCCCCGTACAGGTCGACGACGTCGTCCTGAAGCTGAAAGAGCACGCCGAGCGCCGCGAAGGGCTCCGCCAGTACCGGCGCCTCGGCGGCACGGCCGGCGAGCACGGCCGCGCCGTGTACCGGCAGCGCGAAGAGCGCCGCCGTCTTGCCCTCAACCGCCCGGTGGTAGGAGTCCCAGTCGAGGCGCCAGGTGCGGCGAAGCTCGATCTCAGAGGCCTGGCCGCGCACGGTCGTCTCTGCGTAGGTCGATGTCGCGAGCGAGAGCTGCCACCGCTCCGCGTCGGAGCCGTCGAGGTGCCGCAGCACCGAGAAGGGGAGCATCAGCAGGAGGTCGCCGGCGTTGATCGCCTGCGCGACCCCGTGCCGGGCCCAGGTCGTCGGACGGCCGCGGCGCAGCGTGTCGCCATCCTGGATGTCGTCATGGACAAGGCTGGCGTTGTGCAGCAGCTCGCACGCCGCGGCCCAGACGACCGCCCGCGGCTCCGTGACGCCGAGCGCCTCGCAGGCACCGAGCGCCAGCCTGGCGCGGATGCGCCGACCGCCGCTCTGCAGGTGCTCCTCGACGATCGCGCCGAGCCGGTCGAGCCGGCTGCCGGCTGCCAGGCGCCATAGCAGCGCCTCGACCCGGTCGATCGACCCGACCGCGTCGGGCGCGGGGTTCGGGGTCGCTCGGTCGGAAACAGCCGGCACAGGTCGCGGGCTTGTCATCAGCATGGTCCGCTCTCGTCAGCACGCACAGACGATTCTGCGCGTCCCCTGAACGATGCAGCCCCCATGGTGAAGGTTCGGATCGCACCAGAACTTTGCGCAGGTTCTGGACAGCCTCGCCGCGGCGCACCAGACGGCGCCGCGCAGCGGTCAGAGCGTCGGGACCGCGACGACCGCCTGCAGCAGGTAGAAGGTCGCCCAGGCGGTCGAGCGGTAGAGGCCGGCGACGAGCCAGCTCCGGGTGAAGCGCATCAGCAGCGCCGCGGGCAGGCCGACGAGCAGCAGCCAGACGCCCATGATGCCGGGAGCGCCGAGGCCGGTGGCGCGCAGCACCTCAAAGTAGGAGGCCATGTAGGCGGCGCTGCCGAGGGCGGGCGCCGCGATGCCCGGGAGCGACTCCTGCGCCTCGACGTTGAGCGTCCGGGCGACGTAGCCCTCGAAGAAGAGCGCCTCGCTGAAGCCGCGCAGGAGCGAGAAGGCGACGACCGCGACGACCGGGTAGGCGACCGTCGGCGCGGTCTGCCAGACCTGGGCAAGGGCCGCGCCGCCGAGTCCGCCCAGCAGCCCCAGGCCCCACTGCCATGCCGCGACCGGCCTGGCGCCGAGCCGCGAGGGGGCCTCCCGCCTCAGCAGGCGCAGGCAGCCGAGCGTGGCCGCCACGAGGACCACCACGCGGATGTAGTGCATGGCGTCGTCGGCGGCGAGGCCGGCCTCGAGCCGCCCCCAGTCGGTGCCGACGAGGAGCCCGACCATCACGAACCAGACCGCGATCATGGGGAAGGCGCCTGTCCTGACGCCGGTATCGATGCTCCCGACGCCCCAGGTCAACGGCCCGGTCGTCTGGTCGCCCTCGTCGGCCGGGGCGCGGCGCCGGGCTTCGCGCGGCGGGCGGGGCGCTGACTCGGGGGTCGAGGCGCGGGCAGCCGCACGGGCAGCCGCACGAGGCTCGGGCTTGGCCGGCGGCGGCGTCTGGAGCATGCGCATCAGCTCCTCCTCGCCCCGGACCCGGATCATGCCGTCGTCGACGGGCTTGGAGACCGCCTCGGGCGACTGCGCCCCGACGACGTGCAGCGCCGCGACGTCAGAGGGCGCGAGCTCGACCAGCTCGTGCATCAGCGGCTGGCGGCCCAGCTCACGCTGGCGGGCCCGCACACGGTCGCTGTGCTCGGGCGACGTCGACAGCACGAAGGCCTGCGCGACCAGGCCCTGAACCTTCTCGACAAGCTGCCGGTCCTGGTCGCTGAAGACCCGCGGCTCGAAGTGCTCTCGGAGCTGGTTCACGCGGCCGCGGGCACAGGCAGACAGGTAGCCCGGCGAGTCGCCGCTGTCGGCGCCCAGCACCTCGTGCAGCTCTGAGTCGAGCAGGCGCTGGAGCAGCGGCGCGGGGCGCAGCTTGAGCAGGCTGTCGGGGAGCAGCTTGGGCGGCCGGTTCGGCACAGCCTGCTCGACGCGCCTCGGCGGCTGGCCCGACGCGGCCGAGGCCTGCGCGAGCGACGACGGGCGCACGGCGACGCCTCCGCCGGGCCGCACCACGACCGATGCTCCGCCGCTGCGCGACCTGTGGTCGATCGCGGCCTGGCGCCTCGCCTCGGGGTCGCGCAGCTCCTCATAGGACGGGTACTGCCAGTAGGGCCGCGGCACGCCGCCGGGCAGCGCGATGCGCTCCGCCTCGCTGATCTCGTCGGTAAGGATGCGGCGCAGCACCTCTTCGCCGTCGAGCCCCCGCTCCACCGTGCCATCGGCGCGGAAGAGGTCGAAGATGGTCTGTCGGAGCGGCGTGGACACGCGTCACCTCGTCGGGGGTAGCATGGTGTCACGGGTCGGCGGACACGGCCGAATTGTCCCGCGTGCGGCGCCGCAACCTGTTACAGGGGCAACGTCGAATCTCAAGCTTCACGCCACCATGCACTCGACCGGCCTGCTCCTGACGCAACTCGCACTGCTGCTCGCCGTCGCCCGGCTGGCGGGTGCGGTGGCGCGTCGCGCGGGCCTGCCGTCGGTGGTGGGCGAGATCCTGGGTGGGGTGCTGCTCGGGCCCTCGGTCCTCGGGCTGCTCGCCCCGTCGCTCCAGGCGTCGCTGTTCAGCGCCGACCAGCTCGCGGGTGTGCAGGTCGTCGGCATGCTCGGCCTGATCACGCTGATGCTGGTGACCGGCATCGAGACCGACCTGCACCTCGTGCTGCGCCGCAAGCGCGAGGCGATCGCGCTGGCGGCGGGCGGGTTCGTGGGCCCGATGCTGATCGGCCTGGCGATCGGCTGGCTGCTCCCCGCCCACCTGCACGGACCCCGCGGCGGCACGGGCAGCTTCATGGCCTTCGTGGCGGTCGCGACGAGCATCTCTGCCGTGCCGGTGATCGCCAAGGTGCTGCTCGAGCTCAAGCTGACACGCCGCGACATCGGGCAGCTCATCCTGTCGGTGGCGATGCTGATCGACACCGTGGCCTGGGTGGTGGTCTCGTCGGCCGAGGGGCTGTCGCGCGATGCGTCGGGGCGCGGGGTCGCCCTGGCCGTGGCGGCGCCCGTGGTCGTGGTCGGGGTCGCCTGGGTGGCAGGCCGGCCGCTGGTGGCACGGCTCTACGAGCACGTGACCGACTTCGCCCCGACCGGCACGGCGCAGCTCACCCTGACGCTGGTCCTCGGGCTCGGCGGCGCCGCGCTGGCAGCGGCGACCGGGCTCGAGCCGATCCTTGGCGCCTTCGTTGCCGGGCTGCTGGTGACGGCGGCGCCGCACTTCAGGCGCGAGGTCGCCCACCAGCTCGAGGGCTTCGTGGGCGCGGTGCTCGCCCCGGTCTTCTTCGCGCTGTCGGGCATGCGGCTCGACCTCGGTCGGCTCGCCGACCCGACGCTGCTCGCGATCGCGGGGCTGATCCTCGCCGGCACGCTGGTCGGCAAGTTCTCGGGCGTCTGGGCGGCGGGCGCGCTGACGCGGCTGTCGACCGGTGAGCGCACCGCGGTTGCGACCGCGCTCTGCGCCAAGGGGGCGATGGGGCTCGTGGTCGCGACGATCGGGCACGGGACCGGCGCGATCGGCGACGACATGTACTCGGTGCTGGTCCTGGTGTCGCTGGTGACCTCGATCGCCGCGCCGATGGCGCTGCGCCCGCTGATGCGCAGTGTGACGCCCAGCCCCGAGGAGCAGGCGCGGCTCGATCGAGAGGAGCGGGTCGAGGCGAGCTTCGCGCACCGGATCTCACGGGTGCTGATCCCGACGCGGGGAGGCCCGAACGTGCGGGTCGCCGCCCGGCTGATGGCGATGCTGTCGCCGGGCCGTGCGGTGCAGGCCACCGCGCTCTTCGCGCAGGCGGGGGTGCGGGGCGCGCAGCCACGCGCGGCGAGCCCGCCCGGGTCACGGGCGCTCGACGACGTGCAGAGGTCGCTGCAGTCAACGCCGGCGGTGACGCTCTCGACGCGCACGGCCACGGCGCGTTCGGTCGCGGAGGCGATCGTCGGCGAGGCTGCGCGCGGCTACGACCTGGTCGTGCTCGGCGCTTCTGAGGAGCCCGGGTCGAGCGCGCTGCTCAACCAGCTCATCGCCGACGTGGTGCGCGCCGTGCCCTGCGCGACGCTGGTCTTCAGGTGGCACGATGCGGGGGTCGAGGCGCCCGACCAGTGGCGGCCGCGGCGGATCCTCGTGCCGACCGTCAGCACCGAGTACAGCCAGAGCGCAGTCGAGCTAGCCGCGGCGCTCGCGACGTCATCGAAAACGAGCCTGGTGATCATGACAGTAGTGTCGATCAGAACCACCGAGCAGGTGCTGCTCGGGCCGGGCCTGCGGGGCGGCGCGTCGGAGCTGGGCCG